>NZ_NPDG01000045.1:0-7737 GCF_002272225.1 Bacillus sp. 7894-2 | reverse complement strand
TGCATAAAACAAAATCCCCTTAGCCTTTTGGCCAAGGGGATTTTTGGTATATTAGTTAGCTGCTTTTACTTTAGCAAATGCATCTTCGACAGATACGTACTCATAGCCAAGGTCTTTAGCAACCGCTGGGTATGTGATGCTTCCGTTTACAACGTTTACGCCAAGTTTTAGTGCTGCATTATCTTCAATCGCTTTTACAACACCTTTGTTTGCAATTTGCAGAGCATAGTTGATTGTAACGTTTGTAAGAGCAATTGTAGATGTTCTTGGAACTGCACCAGGCATGTTTGCAACAGCATAGTGAACAACGCCATGCTTATCATATGTTGGGTTGTCATGAGTTGTAATGTGATCAACAGTTTCGAAAATACCGCCCTGGTCAATCGCTACGTCAACAACTACTGAACCAGGCTTCATTGTTTTAATCATTTCTTCTGTTACAAGCTTAGGCGCTTTCGCTCCCGGGATTAGTACCGCACCAATTACCAGGTCAGCATCTTTTACAGCTTCTGCAATGTTGAAAGGATTAGACATTAACGTTTGGATGCTGTTTCCGAAGATATCGTCAAGCTGGCGCAGACGCTCTGGGCTCAAGTCGATGATTGTAACTTGTGCGCCAAGTCCGATTGCCATTTTCGCTGCGTTGATTCCAACCACACCGCCGCCAACGATGGTAACTTTTCCGCGTGATACCCCTGGAACACCTGCAAGAAGGATTCCCATTCCGCCATTCGTCTTCTGAAGGAATTGAGCTCCAATTTGAGCAGACATGCGTCCTGCAACTTCACTCATTGGAGTAAGAAGAGGCAATGTGCGGTTTACTTCTACTGTTTCATAAGCAATCGCTGTAACACCTTTTTCAGTTAATGCTTTTGCAAGCTCAGGCTCTGCTGCAAGGTGAAGGTATGTGAAAAGAACCAAACCTTCACGGAAATAACCATACTCGGATGGAAGCGGCTCTTTAACCTTCATTACCATTTCAGCAGCCCATGCTTCAGCAGCAGTATCTACGATAACGGCTCCTACTTCAGTATAATCTTCGTTAGTGAAACCGCTTCCAATTCCTGCATCGATTTCTACTAATACTTTATGTCCGGACTTTACTAATGCGTCAACGCTTGCTGGTGTCGCAGCAACACGATTTTCGTTATTCTTAATCTCTTTAGGTACTCCAATAATCATGGAAAATTCCCCTTTCAATCTATCAATTATGATATTTACTATCGTCAGTATAATAATTTTAGTAAAGCGCTGTCATTGTTAAATCGGTAAAATAAAAGAGCCTCCATTTGTGGAAATCTACAAATGAGGGCTCTTCTTTTCCATTCTCCGGATTTTAAGTTCAAGATATAAAGAAAGTTTTATATTTGTATTCTTCAGGTCAACTTTCCCAATATCGGTTATTCTCTTTAATCGGTAATTCAGTGTATTCATATGAATATGCAGCTTTTTTGCTGTTTCATTCACATTGCTGTCATGATCAATGAAGGCTTCAAGAGTAGTAAGCAGATTGGTCCGGTGCTCAAGGTCATATTTAATAATCTTTTCGATAGCAGGGTGCTCATACGGTTCCTGCCGTTTCTTTTCAAGGATGGCATCAAGGTAGCGGAAAATGCCAAGCTGCTGATAGCTATAAATATGATGGATCTCTTCCGGAAATTGTTCTTTAAGACGCAGGACCTGCAATGCCTCCTGATAGCTTTTTTCCACTTTTTCAAAGTGCTGATAAGTTGTTCCAGTTGCCCCGGTAATATGATCGATGCCAAAACGTGTTTTCATTTGATCAATGAAAAACTCGATGAATTCGATAAACGTATTTTCAGCTTGAGCAGGTTCAGGCGGCACTGCTAAAATAACGAATTCGTTCCCCATCGCGGCATGAAAGGTTATATGAACCTTTTGGCTTGTCGTGATCAGATAGATGATCTTTTGCTCTATTTTAGAGGTAACTTCTTCTTTAAACCTAAAGGCTAGCACAGCAAATGGTGATGGCGGTTTTATGCTTAAATCCTCAAATCTTTCTGAGATTTCATCATGGGTATGGAAACGGCCGGTTAGCAGTTCCCAGAAAAAATCCCGATAGCCCTCAGCTCTTTTTTTCTTTTGGGCATTTAATCTTAGCATTTCCGTTCTTGCAGACTGTGCAGCCAGCTTTAGCATATTCAGCTTGCTTTCTGTTAAAGCGGCTTCTTCTTCAACTGCCCAGATGTAGCCCAATACCTCATTATGATTGCGTATTGAAATGGCTACCCGATTTCCCAGTCCTATCTCCTTTATTTCAGGAATTCTAAGCGGTTCGCCGCTTTGCATCAGCTGGGGAATCACACGATCCTTCCATAAACGATTAATCACCTTCTCAGGAACCTTTCTGCTGATGATTGTGGCGATTCTCGCGGTATCGGTCTGGTCATCATGTGTACTGTATGCCAGCAGGCGATGATTAACATCTTCTATCGTAACAGGGCATTCCAGGACATCGCGGATCTTATCTACCAGTTCCTCCAGATCACTAAATGCCCTCTTAAACGGATCTTTTTCCATTTTATTATCACCCAATCATAAAACTTCATTAAACTTCACGTTCTCTATCCTATTATATTATACCTCAGGTCCCACCCTGTACTCTACCAAAGCCATCGTGCCTTTCGACAAATTTCGGGCGGTACCTGTCACCACTTTTTATAAAATTCCTAATAGTTTTATTTTTTTAATTTACCTTGAAGTTATATTCAGATAATTTTACAATAGGACATGTTCACAAAAAATCATATTTTAATAGTTTGATTTACAGATTTTGAAAGCGTTAACATCTGGGAGGCGATGATTTATGCTTGAGACGCTTAATAAAATTAACGGGGTGCTCTGGGGCACACCAAGTTTGATTTTGCTTTTTGGTACGGGTGTTCTTTTAACATTCATGCTGAAGGGTCTTCAATTCAGAAGGCTGATATATGCGTTTAAATTAGGATTTACAAAAGAAGGCCAAGCTACATCCGATGCTGAAGGCGATGTCAGTAACTTTAAGGCTCTAATGACTGCTCTAGCAGCAACCATTGGTAATGGTAATATCGCCGGTGTAGCCACTGCGATTACACTCGGCGGACCAGGAGCCATCTTCTGGATGTGGATTGTTGGTTTGCTTGGAATGGCAACCAAATATGCCGAAGCATTACTGGCAATGAAATACCGTGTAAAGAATGCAAATGGTGAGTATTCCAGCGGACCGATGTATTATGTGGAACGCGGTCTCGGTAAAAAGTTTAAATGGCTGGCAGTGGCATTTGCGGTCTTTGGCGCTTTTGCAGCACTGGGCATCGGAAACAGTGTTCAATCGAATACGATTGCCGCAGTTATGGATACTTCTTTTGGAATTAATAATTGGATTACAGGTGTTATTCTTGCTGTACTGGCTGCCTTAATTATCTTTGGCGGCATTCAGCGAATCAGTACTGTAGCAGGATTCTTTGTTCCAGTTATGGCCTTTCTTTATATCGGCGGGGCATTACTGATACTCGCTGTTAACTATGATCAAATCATTCCTGGTTTCCAGACAATCTTCTACTATGCCTTCAATCCGGTAGCAGCGACAGGCGGTTTTGTAGGTGTTGTCGTATCCGAAGCAATCAAGAATGGTGTTTCAAGGGGTATTTTCTCTAATGAAGCCGGTCTTGGTACAGCAGCGCTTATTGCAGGAAACGCAAAGACAGACCATCCTGTAAAACAGGCTCTTGTTGCGATGACTGGTACATTTATTGTTACAATCATAGTTTGTACGATGACCGGCCTGGTGCTTATCATGACTGGTTTCTGGGACACAACAGGCGGATTGATCTCAGGTGTTGCGCATGACGGCAGCCTTGACGGCGGAGCATTAACAAGTGCAGCCTTTTCCCATGTTCTTGGAACAGCGGGTGAATATATCGTTGCTTTCTCTGTAATTTTCTTCGGTTTCTCAACAATTGTCGGCTGGTATGTATATGGTGAAAAATGCTTTGAATACCTTGTTGGCACAAAAGGAATTATGGGATACCGCGCCATTTACATTTTCGCAACTGGAATCGGTGCGGTTGCCAACTTAACTACTGTTTGGGCATTTGCCGACATGGCAAACGCATTAATGATGATTCCTAACTTGATTGCACTAATCCTTCTAAGCAAAGTGGTTGTTAAAGATACTAATGAATTCTTTGAAAACCACTATAAAGCAGCAAATAAGCAGTTAAATAAGGCTAGCTAATACTAATATATGTAAAACAAACACAGGTCCCTTCACTTTGATCTGTGTTTGTTTTTGTTTCCTAAAGCGGAAATAACGGCAGGTCATTTTTCTCATGAATATAAGCAAATATCCGATAGTGATAAAGAAACTCACCAGTTATAATTCCTTCTTGTTCAAAAGAATACGCCTCTAAAAACGCTTCTATTCTATCTTCATCCGCATCATCCCATGCCCCTGTCATCCAGACTTTATAGGCAAGCTTGCTGTTTAAACCTGGATATCCGCTTTCTTCAAAAAGCTCCTCGATTTGATCTCTTTCCACCTTTTCGCCTCCCTCCCCCGTTTGTTATCCATCCTTTTCTGTTTTTGTCTTCCTTATACATTTTTGGGACAAGGCAAATATACAATTTTAGCACCACATGAGGTGAACTTGTCTATACTATATCGAAGTCTATTTTAAAAATCAGGATTGCTTCTTAATAACAAATAAGGGAGGGATAACGTTGGAATTGAACGAGTTATTTCATTTAGGTAATAAAACAGCCATTGTCACTGGAGGAGGACGCGGACTCGGTGAGCAAATGGCAAATGCACTTGGGGAAGCAGGAGCAAATGTTGTCGTCTGCTCACGCAGAATTGAAGCATGTGAGCATGTCAGAAAAAGCCTTGAAGCCAAAGGAGTTAATGCCCTTGCCATCGAATGCGACATCACCAAGGAAGAAGACATTCAGAAGGTCATCCAAAAGACTCTGGAGACATTTGGAAGCATCGATATCCTCATTAACAATAGCGGTACATCCTGGGTTGCACCTTTTCTGGATTTGCCTGCTGATAAATGGGACAAAGTCATGAATGTGAACTTAAAGGGGCTGTTTTTATTTTCACAGGCTGCCGCAAAAGTGATGACGAAGCAGGGAAGCGGCAAAATCATTAATATTTCATCTGTAAATGGAATGAGGGGCACCCACTCGGCATTTCTTGATGCAGTGGCTTACAGCACAAGTAAAGGGGCAGTTATCGCACTTACAAAGGATTTAGCTGTAAAATTGGCTCCTGCCGGCATTCAAGTAAACGCTATTGCTCCAGGCTTCTTTCCTACCAAAATTACAAAAGTCCTTGAAAAATCGAGTCCAGTTATTCTCAGAAAGATTCCTGCCGGAAGATTTGGAAATGAACATGACTTAAAAGGAGCAGCTGTCTTTTTATCATCCAAAGCGTCTGATTTCGTGACAGGACAGGTATTAGTCGTAGATGGAGGAATGACTGTATCCCTTTAAGTTTCACAGAGCTAATTTCATAGAAAGGAGAATGTTTATGTCTATTAACCATACAGAAGTCCTGCTGCAGGCAATAAAAAAGTTAGGGACTAAAGTGGAAAGAGAACTGAATGAATCTATTCAGAACTCTATTAACAAAGAAGATATTTTCAAAAACTTAGTCACCCGTTCCGAGGTGACTGCAGCAAGCATGAAAAAACTCCGGGACGCCATTGAGACACTATCCATCCCTCTTAATTTCCCTACCAAAACCGACGTGGCAAATGCAGCAAAACTGACTGTGCAGGCTGAAGAAAAAATGGATCAGATTGACGAAAAAGTCATCGCTTTGGCCAGATCAATTGAGGAATTAAAAAAAGCACTTGGCAGCCCTGCTGAAAGCGCGGAAAAATAAATGGAACAAAACACAGCTTCCAAAAAACTGCTTGGATTTTTAAATACTCTTTTACAGCCTGCTCCGGAGATCAATGTAACTCCAAGGACTGCAGTCTGGACGAGAAATAAGGCAACTCTCTGGCATTATGCCCCTGCCAGCAAAAGATACAGTATTCCCATTTTCCTTGTTTATTCACTAGTAAACCAGCCCTTTATTCTGGACCTGGGACCTCAGAACAGTTTAATCGAAGCTTTGGTTAACAGCGGGTATGATGTCTATTTGCTGGATTTCGGGATTCCGGGCTATGAGGATAAAGACATCACGATGGAAGATTATATTACTGAATACATCCAGAAGGGGGTAAAAAGAGCTTTATATCACTCAGGGGCAGACGAAATAAGTGTGATGGGCTTTTGCCTGGGAGGCACCTTTGCAGCCATTTATGCGGCCATTGCGGATGAACCGGTCAAAAACTTAGTATTGTCTGTTGCACCGGTTGATTTCACCATTGTCCCGGTCTTTGATAAATGGGCAGATGAACTGCGAAATGGAGACGGCAGCCTGGAAACCACTTTCGATGCATGGGGACTTATCCCCGCCTTTGCCATTAAATCAGGTATGCGGTTATTTACTTCTCCCCTTTATTACTCTCCATATTTATCACTTCTGGCCAGGGCGGATGATGAAGCATATGCATCCCGCTGGAAGCGATTCAACCATTGGACCAATGGCCATATTCCATTTGCAGGGGCTGCACTGAAGCAAATTCACCTGGATCTATTAAAAGACAATAAGCTTGTGAACGGTACATTAACGATCGGAGAAAAGAAAGCCGTCCTCAGTAATATTAAAGCTAATTTGCTCGCTGTCGCTTCAGATAACGACCGTCTTGTGCCAAAAGATCAGATTCTTCCGGTCATAGAACTTGTCTCAAGCGCTGATAAAACTTTTCATCTGCTTCAGGGCGGGCATGCCAATCTAACTTCGGAAGGAAAAGTTCCTGACTACTTGGACAAATGGCTGTCACTAAGATCAGGGAAACTATAAAATTTTTGATTCCCCTGCCTCTGCAGGGGATTCAACATTTAAAGGAGGTAACTTGATGATTTCATGGAATTATCCAAATTATATAATAAAAGACTACACCATTAGTGCTTATATGGGTTTTGCTTCATTTGTGTTTAGAGACTTATTTTCTGCTTAGTTTTAAGACCATGCAATTGCTGCATGGTTTTATTTTTTTGTGTTAGCACAAATGGTGTTTTTACATGCTTAGCTGCAAATAATAAGCAAATGAACAATTGACAATCGCAGGAGAGCCTTAAGCTGGCATCTGAAAATGACAAGAGCAGAAGGAGACAAATAATGGACTTGAGGATTTTCAAGGCAATCAACCGTTTATCCGGACGTATGCCATTTATGGATTTTTTAATGATTCTTTTATCAAATAGGGCAAGGCATCTATTTTTATTTGTACTGGCATGCATGTGGCTGGTCAAAGGACCTTCCAGAACCGCTGCAAAAAAAGCTGCTGCAGCTTCCCTGATTGCTATCTTTGTAAATAGGATTATAAAAACTTGTTATTTCAGGCCCCGTCCTTTCATAAAAAACAGGGTTGGCCTATTGATTCCAGCCAAAAGAGATTCAAGTTTTCCAAGCAAGCATACAGTGGTGTCGTTTGCTGCTTCCATCGTTATTTTTTACGGAAACCGATTTATAGGGCGCATTTTGCTGTGGGTTTCAGCATGCACAGGCTTCGCCCGGATCTGGGCAGGCCACCACTACCCTTCCGATGTTATTGGAGGTGCTCTTATTGGCGGAACAATAGGCTGGTTCACAGAAAAACTTTCAAAACCAGAAATAAA
>NZ_NPDG01000044.1:0-12145 GCF_002272225.1 Bacillus sp. 7894-2 | reverse complement strand
AAAAAAATGTAAAATCCGCACTTTCTTTGGCGAAAGAAAACTTGTTTTGTCAGCCGGGAAGGACTTCCCGTTAAACGGGTAGAATTCCTTGTGAAAACGGGAGGGGATCAGTATGAATACAAGTGCTGCTGCCAAATTATTAGGGGTTTCACCAAGCACTATTCAGCGATGGGTTAAACAACTGGAGCTCCGGACGGAACGAAATGAATTGGGTCATTACTTATTTACGGAAGAAGACATTAGCCTGCTAAAACAGGTGCAGGATCAGCTTAATCAGGGGATTATATTGCAAGATGTTACTGTAAAGGGAAAAAAGACGAGAAAAGGTACGGTCCATGCAGAAGCAGCTGCCGCTCCGGCAATCGAGAAAATATATTTAATAATCAGCGAGCTTGAGAAGCGGCTGAACGGAAAAGCAGATGATGTGGTGTCTTATCAGCTGCTTCAGCACCGTAGCGAAATAGAGGATCTGCAGAAAGAAAATGCACGCCTGCTTAAACGAATTGAGGCTCTTGAAGCCAGGACAGCTGTTAAAACTCGGGACATCCCTCCTGATACCCTTCTGGTTTTTGATCAGGAGAAGCCCAGGAAGAAATTAAAAAAGAGAAATATTTTCACAATGCTGTTCGGATTTTAATAAGAATAAAAGCGTTAGCAACGCTTTTATTCTTATTAATCATCCCAGCTGAACCGTTGCTCTCGAAATGGGTCTCCATAGTTGTGATAGCCGTTTTTCTCCCAAAAACCAGGCTTGTCGGTTTTAGAGAACTCAATGCCTCTAATCCACTTTGCACTTTTCCAGAAATACAGATGCGGGATCACGGCCCGCAGCGGAAATCCGTGCTCGGGAGTAAGGGGCTCGCCGTTATGGGTATGTGCCAGCAGACTGGTGCTTTTTAGAAAATCTTTAATGGGAAGGTTCGTGGTCCACCCTTCTTCCGCATGAAGAATCACAAATTGTGCTGTATCTTTTACGCCTGCCCGCCTGGCGATCTCTGCGGCAGAGACTCCCTCCCAGACATTATCAAGCTTTGACCAGCCCGTGACACAGTGGATATCATTCTTGTACTGAGTCTGAGGAAGGTTCATTACCTCCTCATGCGAAAAGGATAATTCCTTTTCCACATCTCCAAATATTTGCAGATTCCATTCCTTCATATCCTTATAGTACGGAACATTTCCGTAATGAAGTACAGGAAAGGCAGTCGTCACGTTTTGATTGGGCGGTACCCGGCCTGAGGTCTGTTTTCTGATTTTCCCAAAATACACTAAAGCCACCTCCGTTCCTTCCTTTTTCTTTATCGTACCCTACTTTACAGGCTGATAACAATAACAAAAGCGGAAGCGCCTTGCCCACCCCCGACACCTCGAGGGGGTAGGCGCTGAAGCTAGACGTAGATAAATTCTTCCACAGAGTTATATACATATCGCGATTTTATAATTTCCTAAAAAAATGAAAAAGCAGCCCCCTTCCGGGAAGCTGCTTACGATTATAAGATCATTGCCGCCAGCCATCCAAACAGGATGAGCGGAATATTGTAGTGCAGGAATGTTGGCACACATGTATCCCAGATGTGATTGTGCTGTCCATCTGCATTCAAGCCTGCTGTTGGCCCCAATGTACTGTCTGATGCAGGAGAACCGGCATCTCCAAGAGCTGCGGCTGTTCCCACTAAAGCAATCGTTGCCATCGGACTGAAACCAACCTCCAGTGCAAGCGGCACAAATATAGTTGCAATAATCGGGATGGTTGAAAATGAAGATCCAATCCCCATTGTAACAAGTAAGCCGACAAGAAGCATCAGCAAGGCAGCAAGTGATTTATTATTGCCAATTACCTCAGCCGCCTGTGCAACAAGGCTATCAACATCGCCTGTTTCTTTTAATACATCAGCAAATCCGAATGCAGCCAGCATGACAAATCCAATGAATGCCATCATTTTCATACCATCAGTTAAAAGCTGATCTGTCTCGTTCCATTTAATCGCACCGCTGATGTAAATAACTATAATACCTGTCAAAGCCCCAAAGATCATCGAATCAAGCTGAAGCTGAGCGATGAGAGCTGCCGCAATTGCAATGAGTGAAAAAATAATACCCTTTTTGGAGTAATTGCCTTTTTCCGTCTCAATTAATTCGGATGGACGATAATCCCTCTTTTTACGGTAAACAAATAACGCCACTAAAAGACCCGCAACCATACCAGCTGTAGGAATAAGCATTGCCTTCGGGATATCAGCCATTTCCACTGCCAGCCCACTGTTCTCCATATTTTCTGCGAGTATTCCGTGGAAGATCTGGCCAAAGCCTGCAGGAAGCAAAATATACGGAGCCGTTAAACCAAATGTCACTACAGACGCAATCAGACGCCGGTCTATTTGCAGCTCATTCATAACCTTTAATAATGGCGGAATTAAAATGGGAATAAACGCGATATGAATGGGAATTAAGTTTTGGGAAAAAATAGACATTGCTAATATAGAAAATACGATGAGTGCCTTTGATAATGTTTTCCCTTTGGACTCCCCGTCTTTTCCGACCTTGTCAAGGACCCATTCCACTAATAGATTCGGAAGCCCTGTTGCGGAAATGGCTAAGGCAAATCCGCCCAATAACGCATAACTCAATGCAACCTCTGCACTGCCTCCAAGTCCATTTGAAAAAACTTCAATGGTTTTATCTATACTTAATCCGCCTGCGAGCCCGCCTGCCAATGCACCTGCCACAAGAGCAAGAACCACATTGACGCGCAGAAGGCTGAGAACAAGCATGATCAAAACTGCAAGTATAACTGCATTCATGATGCAACCCTCTTTCTTTTCTTTGTTTCACTTTTACTTTTACTTTAGTATGCTAAATTGGTAGAGAACTAAAACACATGTATTAAATTATCATACTTCTGCTTTTTATGTCAATGGTTTTAAGCCGATTCAAGATGGGAGTTTACGCCAGGCGGATATGATTTTGGATAAGCCGGCCGCTAAGGCTTATTATTTGCATAAAAAAACCCCGGATCGCTCCGGAGTTCTGAATTCACTATTATTTTGTTTCAAATCTTTCTACCAGCAATGCCAATGTACGCACCATTACGCCTGTCGCGCCGTCTGGTCCAAGATCATGGCTTTTTCCTGTCGTGGCTGTACCTGCAATATCGAGGTGCACCCATGGAGTGTCTTCGGCAAATTCACCGACAAAGCCTCCGCCCATGATTGCATGGCCGGCACGTCCGGGTGAATTGTTAAGATCCGCAATTTTGCTGCTTCTGATTCTTTCTTTATCTTTTTCAAAAAGAGGAAGCCGCCAGATTGGCTCGCCAGCTTCATAAGAGGCTTCCAGCACCTGTTCAAACCACTCTTCATTATTGGTTAATGCACCTGTTGTTTCTTCCCCCAGTGCAACAATGACGCCGCCAGTCAGGGTTGCCACATCCACCAGGCAGTCTGCTCCATGGTGCTTCGCATATGTTACTGCATCAGCAAGTGCCAGACGTCCTTCTGCATCTGTGTTAAGGACTTCAATGGTTTTTCCGCTCATGGAGGTGATGACATCATCCGGCTTAAACGCGGTTCCGCTCACCATATTATCTGTAGAAGGAATGACAGCGACAACATTTTGTTCAGGCTTCAGTTCGCCGATGACTTCCATGGCACCGAGTACTGCCGCTGCACCGCCCATATCGGATTTCATGCCGACAATGCCGTCCTTCGGCTTGATGGAATAGCCTCCTGTATCGAAGGTGATTCCTTTGCCGACGAGGCCGATTACATCCTTCCATTCTTCCTTGCCCTGATATTTTAAGACAATCATCTTAGGTGGCTCTGCCGACCCCTGGTTAACCGCCAAAAGAGCACCCATGCCAAGCTTAAGCATATCCTCTTTTTCCAGGATTTCCACTTCAAACCCGTATCTCCACGCCAGTTCAGATGAGTAATTTGCCAAATCGGTGGCAGTCAGCATATTGCCTGGCAGATTGACTAATGTGCGGGCTGAGTTCGTTCCTTTCCCGTGGGCATATCCAACTGTAAGGGAAGCCTTTATATCTTCCTCATCTGCGGCTTCACAATAAACGGCAATACTCTCAATTTCCTTTTCAGGTTCATTTGATTTCTGTTTATAATCTTCAAACTTATAGGTGGAAAGGGCAAACGCCTCGCTTAGTGCATGTGCTGCATCCAGCGCATCTACCTTTCCGCCAATAAAAGTATCAAGACAAACACCGGCATTTTGAAGCTTGGACGATTTCACTTCCTTGAATGCCTTTCCTAAAGCTTCACGCAAACCTTCAAAGCTGAATTCTTTTTCTTTTCCAAGACCCACTGTAATAAAACGTTTGGCCCCAATTTTTCCAAAAGTATGTATTTTTGCAATGGCTTTTTTCTTGGCAGAGATATCGCCGCTTTTCACAAGTTCTGTCAAATGGCCCTCAAAATGTTCATCTGCACGGGCAAGTAATCCCTCAAACCTGGCTGGTTTATCAAAAACACCAACAATCAGGCATTCCTGTTCGGCTGAAACGTCAAATTCTTTCTTAACAGAAAACATACTGGCACCCCCATAATCTATTTATCTCTTTATTATATCGAAAATATTGAATTATTTCGACTATCTAATTTCTGCTTTATTAATCCTTCAGATATAGTACCAGCTGAGGCAATTTAGGAAGAATACCGATTTTATCAAATGGAAGCCGGTCGATATCTTTCGGAAAAATGGAGAGACATTCCTCAATAAACCCGTACACGTGCTCCAAATCCAGCCCCCAGTGTCTGGGCCTGTAATCCTGCAAATATTCATGTGCAGCCTGCATCATCAGCCTTGCACCTTTGACATTGCCATATTCATAATGATAAATGCTGACGCTCATTTGCAGCAGGCCTTTAAAAAACAAATTGCCTTTATCGGTCATCCACATTTCCTCAAGAAGATCATGGCAGGTGTAATAATCACCTTCATTGAAACTGACAAAGAATTCATAGTACTCAAGAGGATAATCTTCCATGAAATCACTCCATTTTCCTGATCTTGTACTGATCATTTTAACAAAAAGAAAAGGGATTAAATATAATCATTCATTATAGGGTAAAGAAAATAGAGACAGAAAGGAGAATGTTATGGATCCTCTTTTATTTGCCGTTTTTACAGCCGGGTATATCCTGCTATTTATATGTGCCATTCTTATTGTAAAGAACAGCGGCCCTGTTAGTGCTGCCTTCCTGCTGCCTGTAATTCTCGGATTGATTTACGATAATGGAATTCTTGCTGCTGGCAGTTTGATCGGGGAAGGCAATACTTTAAAGCTTCTGAATTATGCCCGATTCTGGATTCATGCCTTTTTTACGCCGCTGCTTGTTCTATATTCCTGGTACACTTTAAAACAAGATGATATTGATTGGGCAAAAACAGGTACACTAAAATGGGCTGCATACCTGCTCACTGCCGGATTGATTCTTCTTGAGCTTTTTACCGAGGTTTTCGGCCTTGAACTTGAAGCAAAATGGGAATATGGAGTTCTAAGCTATTCAAACGCAGAGGCACAGGGCGGCCCTCCGATAATGGTGCTGATCATTTCCGCCGTATTGCTGGCGGCATCTGTATTTATTTGGCGCAAACAGGGATGGTTCTGGTTTTTTGCTGGCTCCGTACTGATGATTATCGGAAGCGCCGTCGATATTCCTGTTGAAAGTGCTGCTGCCGTGAATGCATTTGAATGGATTCTATTGCTTTCCCTGACAGCAACAGCATATTTTCAAAAAAAGCGCGGTTTAACAAAAACTTAAAGCAGATCCTCTTGCAGGAAGGAACAATCTATTGGAGAATATTAGTTAATATAACTTTCTTTTTAGCTCCTGAATCTGCAGGGATCGAGTCAGGGTATAACTTCGGACACAGAAAGCTGAAATGAGCAACTCAGCGTCCGAACTCGATTCAACTTCAGAAAGCAGAAAAGAATTCAAAGATGGAGTATCATACAACTCAAAGGTGGTCTCAAATGGAATTATTGACAAATTTCCCTCTATGGTCTGCTTTGGCAGCCATCTTCTTTGCCCAATTTGTAAAAGTGCCCATTCAATTTATTGCCACACGAAGAGTGGATTGGTCCCTTTTAACCAGTACAGGCGGAATGCCAAGCTCACACTCAGCTGCAGTAACAGCCCTTTCAACCGGGGTGGCGCTTGAGACCGGAGTGGACTCTGCTGTTTTCGCTGTTTCTGCCGTTTTTGCCATTATCACTATGTTTGATGCTACGGGAGTGCGGCGTCAGGCCGGGGAACAGGCGATTGTATTAAACCAGCTTGTTGCCGACTTCAATAAATTCGTTGAAGAAGCAAAGACATGGCAGAAAAAAGCTGGCCAGGAAAAACAGAAAGAATTGAAGGAGCTGCTGGGACATAAGCCGATAGAAGTACTCTTTGGCGGCCTGACTGGAATCTTATTAACTTTAGGGCTTCATTATTTATTTTCCTAAAGGTTGTGATGTGAATGAAAATCCTTTCCTTATGCCCAAGCAATACGGAATTAGTGGAATACTTGGGATTGATTGATATGCTTGCCGGCGTGGACGATTATTCGGATTGGCCGGAGCAAGTTTCCAATCTTCCCCGGCTGGGTCCTGACTTGTCTATTAATATGGATAAAGTGGAGGAATTGAAACCGGATCTTGTGCTTGCCTCCCTCAGTGTTCCAGGCATGGAAAAGAATGTAGCAGAGCTTGAAAAAAGGCAGATTCCCCATATTGTCTTAAATCCCCAAAGTCTCGCAGATATTGCAAATGACCTGGTTTTTGCTGCTGAAAAAATCGGGAGGCCTGAGAGAGGAATTTTGGCGGCTAGACAGTTTACGAAGAAAATAGAAGAACTGCAGGTCATCTCAAGCAGGATTGAGAAAAAACCAAGCCTCTATTGGGAATGGTGGCCAAAGCCTGTGTTTACTCCTGGCAAAGTCAATTGGCTGACAGAAATCAGTGAAATAGCCGGTGGACGGAATTTATTTGCTGATGTTGAGCTTGCAAGTGTCCAGACTGATTGGGAGGATGTCCTGAATCGGCAGCCGGATTATATCTGTCTCGCCTGGGTCGGTGTCAGAAGAGAAAAGGTAAATCCGGAGATTGTCCTGAAACGTCCTGGCTGGAGTGAAATGGAAGCAGTAAAACAGAACAGAATCCTGGTTTTGGAAGAAGAACTGTATTGCAGGCCTTCACCGCGGCTGATTGAAGGGGCTATAAAATTAGCGAAAAAAATTCATCCTCAGGAATTTTCTATTTGATCATACAAAAAGGCAAATCCGTTCCTTGTATCGGATTTGCCTTTCTTCTGTTTATTTTTTCTCAGATTTAATATATTGCTGCCTGAAGACCTGCATGGCTTCATTTTCATTCAGTAACTTTAAATCTTCTTCCGTCAGGGTTCCATCGCCCATTTCAACGATGTAAACATCGAGCGTTTTCTTTCCCCAATTATTATAAACATCATCAACCGTTTCATAATAGAGATCCAATTTATTCCCCTTAATGGCACCGCCTTTATCGGCTACAACACCATACCCGTAATCAGGAATAAACAGGATCGTCCCAATCGGAAAAACATTTAAATCTGCTGCGACTGTAGAGTATAAGTCCCTTTTAACTTTAACACCAGAGTATGTAATGCCAAAGGACGGATGATCGGGATTTTTTCCTGTCGACTCGTAAAAAGCTGTATATCCGGTAGCAATTACTTGTTTTTTCTGATACTGCGACCAGTCAATTGATTCCTCCAGTGTCGGCGCCTGTTCAATTGCAACAGCTTCACTCGCAGAAATCTTCGGTTCCAGGCTCACGGCCTGCTTCAAAAACTTAAATGCTACTCCAACCGATTTTAATGTATGTTCAAAATTTGAATTTCTATCTTTGTCAGCTTGCTCAGCAATTTGCTGCAGTTGTACAATTGATCTTGCTTCTACCCCGGAAATCGAATGGAAAGTTGTCAATAATGCACCTATAAATAAGGCAGTCATTACTGTACGTTTCATCCATTTTGTAATTATGTTCATCTTTTACACTCCTCCCAAAGTTAGTCATTTCCCTTCTTTGAGAGAAATATTCATAACTTATGGGAAAGCAGGTCTTCCAGCAGCCGGTTATAGACTGGATAAAGCCAGTAATGCCATAGGTTTGCCCGATTTGATCACACTAATCAAAAAAAATAAAAAATCCCTGCAGCGGCAGAGATTTCATCAACAATTTAAAACATCCGATAGCCTTTTTTACGGAGCAGCCTAATCGTAATTCCGGCAACAATGGCGCCTGCCATTCCGCTGCTGAGTATAAGGATGTCAGCCAGAGCGAGGCTGGACATTTCTACTCCAAGACTGGAAAACGAGTCCCCCGGTTTTTGAAAGTACTCAATGAAACGAACTTTATCAATGATAAAAATGGCAATAACAGGATAAATAATAGCCATAATCCAAGACATTCTTAACAGCATATTTAATATAAAACCTATCCCAAAAAACAGCACGAAAAACAGAAGCATCGAAATAGGCAAAACGAAAATCGTCATTTGCATGAACTTGTTTCCTCCCTTAACACATCAATAATTAGTTTACTTTAATGTGGATTGGGGAGTCAACAAGAAAAGCGGGCGTGTCAGTACACCCGCTGATGAAAAGAAAAACTTCGCATCCCGCGAAGTTTTAAAGTTTACTCCTTTTTCTTTCCTGTTCCTCCGCAGCAGCTGCAGGTTTCAGATCCGCCTAATAGTAATTGAAAATACCCCTTACCGGAACAATACATGCACTCTTTGTTTTCATATTTCTTAGCTGTCATTTCATTCATCTCCTTTTGAATTTTCGTAACTGAATTTTCTGATAATATATCAAGGATTTGAATAAATGAAAAGCTCCATATTTCTTGAAAAACTATCATTGGAAACGCATACAAGCGTTATTTACTTCTGATTTCTCGTTCTTCCTTTAAATTTCAGAAAATTATAAAAATAGTTTATATGCTGTATAGCCAAAAGTATTCCCCGGATTAATACCGTTGATTAAAGGTTTGATGGACGAATTCGAAGTATCCAATATGTATTTTAAAAGAACTGATGCATTCGGATCATTTGCAAGCTCTTCCGGGTTGCGATACTGCACATCAAAAAGTTCACTTTCCTGAACTTTTAATGATTGTTCAGGCTCAGCTTCAAGCAAAAACAAGATCATATTGTCACTGACTTCTCCTTTTATGACACCTGTACGCAATCCAAGCAGACCTTTCACTGTACATTTTATTCCGGTTTCCTCTTCCACTTCCCGGACTGCAGCTTCATCAGCCGTTTCGCCTGGTTCTACAAATCCTGCGGGCAGAGACCATTTGCCTTTAAGGCCCCCGTATTTCTTTTTAACGACAAGCCAATTTCCTTCAGGAGAAATAACCAGCCCGGAAACAGCTAGCCACACTTTTCCCCTTTTATGTTCGACTCCCATTTCGAACACCCCCTTTTCTTAATTTTATCATGAAAAAAAGGGACAGACTTTAGAGTCCATCCCCATGTATATATGAAAGCTGATTTGATTAAAGAACGTTGAATTTACCTTTTTTCAATACAAGAGATGGTCCGCCAACCATGTAAAGTGCACGGTTATCGATCATCTTTTTCATGAATGAAGCTTTCGTTCCAACCATTTTCTTTCCGAATGCCACACCGATGGCATCATGTTCGCCCAGAGAACATACAGTTCCTTTAATATCCGGTGTAAACGTTTCAAGATCAGTTTTATTACGGATTAAAGCTGTGATGTTTCTTGCACACACTTCACCCTGCTGCATAGCAATTTGTGCAGTAGGAGGGTATGGACGGTTAATTTCTTCATTGATGATTAATGAGCAGTCTCCGATGATAAACATATTATCATGGCCAGGAGCGCGCAAATCAGGCTGAACTTTTACACGGCCGCGCATTGCTTCAATGCCGGATTTTTCAATAATAGAATTTCCGCGTACGCCTGCAGCCCAGACAACTGTTGCAGCTTTGATTTCTTCTACTTCATCTTCGCCCTTGCCAACGATGATCCCTTCAGGAGTAGCTTCTTTAATAGCTGTTCCGATCATGAATTGTACGCCTTTTTTCTCCAAGTGGGATACAGCGTAATTAACAAGATCCGGATCAAAGCCTGGAAGAACCATTGGAGCTGCTTCCACACAAATGATTTTCACTTTATGGTAGTCCACATCGTATTCTTTGCAAAGCTCAGGAACACGGTTTGCCAACTCTCCGAGGAATTCAATGCCAGTGAAGCCTGCACCGCCGACAACAATTGTCAGGCGCTCATCTTTTTTCTCGGATTCTGTATTATAAGTAGCAAATTGATATTCGATGTGCTCACGGATTTGACGTGCAGCATTGACATTGACAATCGAAAAAGCATGTTCCTTAAGCCCTTTGATACCGAATGTCTCCGGCTCGGCTCCAAGTGAAACAACCAGATAATCATAGTCAACTTCGCCGTTTTCCAAAATGACTTTCTTTTCTTCTGCTTTAATTTCAAGAGCAGTGCCCTGAACGAATTCAACTTTGTTGCGGTCAATAACATCTTTTATATCATAGCGTACACGATCATGATGAAGTGTTCCCGCCGATGCCTCGTGCAGCCATGTTGTTTCATAATGGTAATCATTCTTATTCACTAAAACGATTTCTGCTTCGTTTGTTCCTACAGATTTCTGCAAACGGGTTGCTACCATCAAACCGCCGTAGCCTCCACCGAGGATTACAATCTTTGGCTTTCTCAAGTGTATCACTTCCACCTTTTTTAAGTATTTTCTAATGTTTTCTTATCTTCCGCTGCTTTATATTTTTTATAGCAAAAAACATAAAAAAACATTGTGATTTTATTCACTAATCAGTTCAAAAAAACTCAATAAAATTGTCATAAAATATTAACATTATTCCTCCATTAATCTTATTCTACTTCATATAGTTTTTCAACCCTAAAAAAATAGACGAAAAACTTAAAAATCTTAAGAAAATTTTAAAGAATATCCGTGTTTTTATTGCAGGTTTTCTACTTGAAATCTTCCAATTATTCATAATATTTACCTCTATTGATGAGGTTTCAAACGATTTATGTTAAAATAAAGAGTGGAATTTCAATACATACGTGGGGGGATATTGCATGAATGAAGATCAAAAGGTGTATGACATAACCATCATTGGCGGGGGGCCAACTGGTTTATTCACTGCTTTCTACGGGGGCATGAGACAAGCTTCAGTAAAAATTATTGAAAGCTTGCCGCAGCTTGGGGGACAATTATCTGCTCTTTATCCTGAAAAATACATATACGATGTTGCCGGCTTCCCAAAAGTCCGCGCCCAGGAATTAATTGATAACCTTAAGGAACAAATGGCTAAATTCGAGCCCACTGTATCACTTGAACAATCTGTTGAAAAGTTAGAGAAGCAAGCTGATGGAACATTCAAGCTTACAACCAATAAAGAAGTACATTACTCAAAAACCATCATTATCACTGCAGGCAATGGCGCTTTCCAGCCTCGCCGCCTTGAACTTGAGAGTGCAGTTCAATATGAAGGCAAAAACCTTCATTACTTTATTGATGATTTAAATCATTTCGCCGGGAAAAAGGTAGTTGTTTTCGGTGGAGGGGATTCTGCAGTGGACTGGGCATTAATGCTTGAGCCTATCGCTGAGAAAGTGACGATTGTTCATCGCCGCGATAAATTCCGCGCGCATGAGCACAGTGTAGAAAATCTGCAGAACTCTAAAGTCGAAATTAAAACACCTTATGTTCCGGCAGAGCTTATTGGTGACAGTGAAGCAATCAGCCAAGTCGTACTTGAAGGTGTGACTTCAAAGGAAAAAGAGGTATTTGATGTTGATGCTGTGATCGTTAACTACGGATTCGTTTCCTCCCTTGGCCCAATTAAGGAATGGGGTCTTGATATCGAAAAGAACTCCATCGTTGTTAACTCCAGAATGGAAACAAATATCGAAGGCATTTATGCGGCCGGCGATATCTGCACATACGACGGGAAGGTCAAGCTTATTGCCTGCGGTTTCGGTGAAGCGCCAACTGCCGTCAATCACGCAAAATCCTACATTGATCCAAAAGCGAAAGTACAGCCAATGCACAGTTCTTCCATGTTTGGCAAATAAA
>NZ_NPDG01000043.1:0-9325 GCF_002272225.1 Bacillus sp. 7894-2 | reverse complement strand
AAGATAAGAAAAGGACGGCCTGTTCGGGACCGTCCTTTTTTGATGCGTTATGTTATTTTAGCACTCTTCCGGTGTACCTGTATTTGCAGCGGTACGGAAAGAGGATCCGCAGCCGCAGTTTGCAATGGCATTGGGATTGTCGATTGTGAATCCGCCGCCCATCATAGATTGTTTATAATCAATTTTTGTACCATTTAAGATAGGTGCATCTTCCTTGCTGACAAGAACCTGAATTCCATAGTGCTCTGACTGGATATCACCTTCCTCAGCTTCATGGGCAAACCCCATTCCATAGGAAAGTCCGCTGCATCCGCCACCTTTAACGGCTACACGCAAGAATGCATCTTCTTCCTCATTTTGTTTCATCATTTCTTTTATATGCAAAGCTGCTGCTTCTGTTATATCCACAACTTTTTCCATGTTATTCCCTCCTGTCATATAAGGATACTTCTATACTCATAGTATATACAGTAAAAGGTATGTGCTCAACTTAAGAGACTTTTACTTTTTCTAATTTTTTTCTGTCACAGCCGAAATAATAGTTCTTTATACTCAGATGGCGCAGTGATAATGGTATAATAGTCTTAAAAATTATCCTCGGAGGTGTCATTCTATGCAGCAATTAAACCCTACTTATGATAAAAAATACGAATGCAGAGTCTGCAAACAGAGTTTCACCACTAAAAAACTCCGCTCCAGATTTGTAAAAGCAGCTGATTATGACAGTGATTTCTGCCCAAACTATTCTGATGAAAGCATGAACCCTCTTTTATATCATATTCAGACCTGCCCGCATTGCGGCTACTCAGAATCAGAAGATTTTTCTCCTTATTTCCCGCCGGGATCCCTTGATTTGATCCATTCTAAAGTTGTGAATGCCTGGATTCCCCAGGATTACTGCCAGGATCGATCCATCATTGTTGCTGTCAACACCTATAAGCTTGCTCTATATTGCGGAACTTTAAAAAGGGAGAAGCATATTACTTTGGCTGGTTTACATGTCAGACTCGCCTGGCTTTTCCGGAGTATAAAGAATGCTGATCAGGAACAGCGCTTTTTGAAGCTTGCTCTAAAGGAATACCTGGAGTCTTATATATCTGATGACTTTAAGGGATCAACCATTTCTGAAACGAGAATCTTTTATCTGATCGGGGAGTTATCCCGAAGGACGCAACAGTCTGAACAGGCTGTTAAATATTTTTCAAAAGTTATTGAACTGCAAAGCCGCTCCACTGAGCCAAAGTTAATTGAAATGGCAAGAGAACGATGGTATGAAATGAGGGAACAAAAAACTGC
This sequence comes from Bacillus sp. 7894-2, assembly GCF_002272225.1. Classification (NCBI taxonomy): domain Bacteria; kingdom Bacillati; phylum Bacillota; class Bacilli; order Caryophanales; family Bacillaceae; genus Bacillus; species Bacillus sp. 7894-2. The sequence goes on along the minus strand of NZ_NPDG01000043.1, from coordinate 8,029 downwards.
CGCTAATTAAGGAATAAGAAAAGGAGCGAAATTTAATCGCTCCTTTTCTATATTAAAACATCGGATTTTCATCCAGATATTGATATATATTTTCAACCAGTTCATCTGGTGTTTCTCCAGTTACCACTTCTCCGTTCACAAGCGCAAAAAGTGTGCTTGCACATTTGCCGCAATACCCGAGACAGCCATATTCGATGACATCCAGATCATAATCCTTTTCCAGCTGTTCAAGCGCTTTTTGAGAGCCGCTGGCCAAATTGCTGATGCAAAATTCGATGATTGGCTTAATCACATCTTTCACCTCTCTACCCTGTTAATGCTACCTTTTTTACCCGAATTCTGCAAGAAAGTGATTTCATTCCTATTTCTTTTTAGTATGCATAATTACCACTTCATGTCGTTTATTGTCAAGTTTCCTGCTGATTTGTGTTGTGATTTTGTCACAATTTCGTTATACTTTTTATGGGTTTGAGGTTAATAATATCATTTATTTATTTTTTCAAGATAACTAATAAAGTTTATTTTTAGGTTCGGTAACAGCAATCAGTACGGACATAAAGGGGAAATATACTATGAAAAACCTTGTGATACTTGGCGGAGGCTATGGCGGTATGAGGGCACTTGCCCGACTTTTGCCTAACCAGCTTCCCGATGATGTCTCTATTACACTAATAGATCGTGTGCCTTATCATTGTTTAAAGACTGAATATTACGCTCTAGCTGCCGGTACCATTTCAGACCAGCATGTGCGTGTATCCTTCCCTGAACATCAAAGATTGACCATTAAATACGGTGAAGTGACAAAAATCAGCATTGAGGAAAACAAGGTATATCTTCAGGACGAAGAGCCTGTTTCGTATGATGATATAATAATTGGACTTGGATGTGAAGATAAATACCATAATGTTCCAGGAGCTGACATTCACACATATAGCATCCAGACAATTGAAAAATCCCGCAGAACGTATCAAGCTTTAAATAATCTATCACCAGGCTCTGTTGTTGGAATTGTCGGTGCCGGATTAAGCGGAGTGGAACTGGCTTCAGAATTAAATGAAAGCCGTCCGGATTTGAAAGTCAAATTATTTGATAGAGGGAAGCATATTCTGTCAGCCTTCTCTGAAAGATTGAGCACATACGTAGAAAATTGGTTCATAGAGCATAATGTTGAAATCATTAACCAATCGAATATTACTAAAGTAGAAGAAAAAACCCTTTATAATCATGACGAAGCCATCCACTGTGATGCCATCGTATGGACCGCCGGCATCCAGCCGACCAAAGTGGTTCGGGATATGAATGTGGAAAAGGACCCGCAAGGACGAGTAGTCTTAACCAGGCATCACAATATCCCCGGGAATGAACATGTCTATGTGGTAGGGGATTGTGCAAGCCTACCGCATGCACCAAGTGCACAGCTTGCTGAAGGGCAGGCAGAGCAAATCGTTCAAATCCTATTGAAACGCTGGAAAGGCGAGGACCTTCCTGAAACATTGCCAGTTATCAAGCTTAAAGGAGTCCTTGGATCACTGGGCAAAAAGCATGGATTTGGTCTGGTCGCAGAACGTCCTATCACAGGCCGCGTTGCCCGCCTGTTGAAATCCGGAATACTATGGATGTATAAATACCATAATGGATAATAAAAAATGAGCATCCTGATCGATGCTCATTTTTTTATTAAACTGCCTGGTATCCGTACTTTTCCATTTCCGCATAGATCGTTTTTAATTTTGGATTGCCTTCACCGACAATCTCATCTTCAAGCAGGACAACCGGGTAAAACATATCTTCTTCTATCACTCTTAGTGCGAATTCTTTTTTGTCCTCTTCTTCAGGTGGATTATGAATGTCAACATACACGATTTTAAAAGGCTGATTGGCAAACTTCCGGGATAGTGCTGCCTCCAGCCATTCATAAGTTTCCTTGGATGATGGCAGATTCACACAGCTTGGACAAAGCTGCTCTGCACCATAAACAGTGATTTCGATCTCTTTTTTCACTCTTCTCTCCCCCTATGCAAAACTTGTTCTTCCCTCCATTTTACAACATTAACATTGAGCAGCATATGAAAAATATTCTCCTAATGAGTGGAAATTACGTTCTTGGAATAGATTTTTAAGACTGATTTGATTATAATAAATGTATGGAAAGGAGTCGATTTCACATGGCAGAACAAACAACTATGACTGAACAAGTTCAGGAAGTATTAGATAAATTGCGCCCATTCCTTCTTCGCGATGGCGGGGACTGTGAATTGGTGGATGTTGAAGATGGCATCGTTAAATTGCGCCTTCTTGGTGCATGCGGCAGCTGCCCAAGTTCAACGATTACGTTGAAAGCCGGTATTGAGCGTGCTCTTTTGGAAGAAGTACCTGGTGTCGTCGAAGTAGAACAAGTATTTTAATTTTTCCTTTGCAAAAAGCGATGTCTGCATGACATCGCTTTTTTATATTGTTTGGCCTATCTCCAGCTCAACTAAGCTTTTTTTTAAAACCGTACAGCCTTCCTGATCAATTTTCAGTGGCAGGATTTCCATGTCCGGGAGCAGCCTCTGAAGCCCTTCTGCCACTGCGGGAGTACATCCTGTCTCAGCCAAGCAGAGAACTGCCGGCCCCGCACCGCTTAACGCAACTCCAAATGCTCCGAGCCCTGGTGCAGCTTTTTCAATGACTTCCAAGTGCGGAACCATTTTCTTTCGGTAAGGATGATGAAATAAGTCTCCGCTCATCATCTTGCCTGCGAGGGGGAAATTCCCGCTGAGCAAGGCTGCTACCATGACATTGCCGACTGCCCCGGCCTGGACAGCTTTCCGAAAGGACCATTCTGAAGGCAGAACGCCTCTGGATTCCTTTGTAAGGAGCTCTTCTTTCGGGACCACTGCTATAACATCAAACTCTATACTTTTTATACTCTGAACAGATACCTCTTCCTCTGACAGGCAGCCAATAACGAGGCCTCCTAGAAGGGAGGCTCCTGCGTTATCAGGATGGCCCTCCATTCGGGAAGACAGCACCAGCTTCTCGTACTGAGTCAGCTGGAGTCCGCAAAGCACATCAGCCAATTCGATTCCCGCTACAATGGCTGCAGCACTTGACCCAAGTCCCCGTGTGAGAGGAATTTCACTCGAAATGCGGGCTTTGCATCCCGGAAGCTCTCTACCATATTTCTTCGCAGTAGCCATTGCAACTTGAAAAATAAAATTGGATTCATCCGAAGGGTAGATGCTTAGCGCCTCTGATAAAGGAATCATTTCAAACTTGTCTGCCTTCTCTGCTTCAAGCGTCAAATATAAATTTAAGGCAAGGCCAATCGAGTCGAAGCCTGGCCCGAGATTTGCCGTGCTGCCGGGTACTTTGATGACAACCATTTCACCTTCGCTCATATGTGAACGGCTCCCTTGATATGGTCCGCAACTGCTTTTTCATCATTAGGCAGCAAAACTGGCTTAACAGGGCTGCAATCAATGGCTGTATTTGGATCCTTCAGCCCGTTCCCAGTCAGGATGGCCACCACTTTTGTTTTATGAGGAATCTCCCCATTACGCAGCTGTTTATATACCCCCGCAAGTGAAGCACATGAAGCCGGCTCAGCGAAAATCCCTTCAGATGAAGCAAGTTTACGGTACATGCAAAGAATCTCTTCGTCGCTGACTTCATCAATTTTTCCATTTGATTCTGACAATGCTGCATTGGCTAAATGCCAGCTCGCAGGATTTCCGATTCGGATGGCTGTGGCGATCGTCTCAGGACTTTCAAATACACGGTTATGGACAATGGCTGCTGCACCTTCGGCCTGTACTCCGTGCATTCTTGGAAGACCTGTCCCTCTTTCTTCGTTGTATTCTTTAAACCCTTTCCAATAGGCAGAAATATTGCCGGCATTACCCACTGGCAAAGCAAGGATATCAGGAGCGCTTCCAAGCTGGTCGCAGATTTCAAAGGCCGCTGTCTTCTGTCCTTCAAGACGATATGGATTAACCGAGTTTACGAGAGTAAAAGGTTCTGTTTCGCTAATTTTCCGTACCATTGCAAGCGCCTGGTCAAAATTACCTTCAATTGATACAACTTCCGCTCCATACATAACTGCCTGTGCAAGCTTCCCCATGGCAATTTTCCCTTCAGGGATGACAACTACGCATCTCATGCCCGCCCTTGCTGCATATGCCGCCGCAGCTGCAGAGGTATTGCCTGTGGAGGCACAGATGATTGCATCGCTTCCTTCTTCTTTCGCCTTTGCAACTGCCATAACCATGCCTCTGTCTTTAAATGACCCTGTAGGATTTGCTCCTTCCGTTTTCACATAAAGGTCAATGCCCCAGTCTCTTGAGAGCTTATCCAGCCTGATCAGGGGAGTATTGCCCTCATTTAAAGTAAGCATTGGTGTATTTTCACTAACTGGCAAATAGTCTTTATATGTTTTTATGAGGCCTTCCCATCTCATACTCTGGCGCTCCCTTCCACACGATACGAACTTTTGATTGATTGAACTGCCGGCAAATCTCTTAAACTTACTAAAATATCCTCATAATCCTGAAGGGATGCCTGGTGGGTAACCAGCACAATCTCAGCAAGCCCTTTTTCCTTTAGAGGAAGCTGCAGGATCTTCTCGAAGCTAACATGATGCTCTGAAAAAATGGATGTGATGTTGGCAAATGTCCCTACTTCATCTTTTACATGCATTCTTAAGAAATACTTCGAATAAATTTCATCTGCATCTTTTAATTTCTTATCATATTGAGGAACTGCCGCGCTTTTTCCATTGACGCCAAGACGCATATTTTTCATGACTCCAACAAGATCCGATACCACAGCTGTAGCTGTAGGCAGACTGCCTGCCCCAGGTCCGTAGAACATCGTTTCCCCTACAGCTTCACCGTAAACATATACTGCATTGTATTCATCCTGAACCGATGCAAGTGGATGAGACTCGGAAAGCAGTGTCGGCTGGACACTTACTTCCACCTTCTCCCCCTCCCGATGGGCAATCCCGATCAGCTTCATGATGTACCCAAGCTGCCTGCCGTACTGAAGGTCTTCTTCCGTAATATCCGTAATGCCTTTAACCTTAACATCATCAAGGTCAATATTCATGGAAAAGCCAAGTGTAGACAGGATCGCCATTTTCCTTGCTGCATCAAGGCCCTCCACATCTGCAGTCGGGTCGCTTTCCGCATATCCCAGCTCCTGGGCTTCTTTCAGGACGTCCTCATAAGCGCTCCCATTCTTGCTCATTTTTGTTAAAATAAAGTTCGTTGTCCCATTCACAATGCCCATCATTTTTGTAATTCTGTCTGAAGCCAAACCATCTACCAGCCCTCTTAAAATGGGAATGCCGCCGGCAACACTTGCCTCATAAAAGAGATCACACCCGTTTTGAGCGGATGCAGCCAGCAATTCAGGCCCGTATACCGCCATCAGGTCCTTATTTGCCGTCACTACATGCTTTCCATTATCCAACGCTTTCTTTAAATGGTTTTTAGTTTCCTCTATGCCGCCCATTACTTCAATCACTACATCTATATCTGCATCATTTAAAATGTCTTCAGGATTAAGCGTCAGCAAATTCCTGTCCACTTTAACGGCTCTGTCTTTATTTACATCTTTAACAAGAACTTTCTTTACAACAACCGGACAGCCGACCTGGTGCATAAGCTTATCCTGGTGTTTCTCAATGATTTGCACGACACCCGATCCAACTGTTCCTAACCCTAATAAACCAATTGAGATTGATTCCACGCTAGCTCCCCCTTAAAGTGTTCACTATGTAAGTACATTTGTATTTGTATAGTAGACATTATAGGGGGCGATCAGGATTTTTACAATAGGCAATTTTCCAAAAACGGTAAATGAAAGCGCTTAACATACTGTTTTATTGCGCTTAAATCTTTTTAAAATTTTTTTCTATCAATAAAGGCACCCATCATGGATGCCTTCATCACTTCTATTTGACCGGTGTTTTCGGTTTCTTTTCTGATAGAACAAGATCAATGTTTTCCACACACAGCTGCATCATTCTATAGCGTGTTTCTATGCTTGCACTTCCGATATGGGGCATGGCCACAACATTTTTCAGCTCTAACAGCGGATGTCCGGCGCCGATTGGCTCTTCCGCAAAAACATCCAATCCCGCAGCCGCAATTTCACCTGCCTTCAGTGCTTCATATAGATCATGTTCATTTACTACAGGCCCTCTGGAGGCATTCACGAAAACAGCGTTGTCTTTCATCTTCCGGAACGCACTTCGGTTAAATAAATTTCTTGTTTCTGCTGTCAATGGTGTCAGACAGACAACAAAATCTGACCGTTCGAGCAGCTCATCAAAGCTGACATATTGAGCTCCCAGTTCCTGCTCTGCATCCGGCTTCCTCGAACGATTGTGATACAGGATTTCCATGTCAAATCCCGCGGCACGCTTTGCCACTGTTTTTCCGATATTCCCCATTCCTACAATTCCGATTGTTTTATGATGCACATCCTGGCCTGCCAAAAGGAGCGGACTCCAGCTCTTCCAATCGCCTTTCTTCACAAACTCCGCAGCCTCCACCATTCTGCGGGCAGCAGCAAGCACAAGGGCAAATGTCAGGTCGGCGGTTGAATCATTTAATACCTCTGGTGTATTGGTAACTGTAATTCCGAGCCTCTTTGCTGTTTCAACGTCCACATTATCATAGCCGACAGCCATATTGGCAACAACTTTCAGCTTCTCTCCCGCTTTCAGAACTTCCTCATTTACAGTCTCTGACAACATGGTTAGAATGGCATCTGCCTTTCCCGCTTCCTGCAGAAATACATCATAAGGAACCGCCACATCTTCCCGATCCCACATTTCAACAATGTATTTTTCTTTTAAAGTGGCGATAACATCTTCAGGCAGCTTCCTGCTGATAAAAACATATGGTTTCATTGAAATATCCCCTTTTCACATTCTCAGCTTACTTTTCCTTTCGCCAAGAAAGAGGGAATTCCCTGCCTTTTTTCAGCTCTTAATCCAATTCACCAGAGGAATCCTTAGTTTTTTGATCGGAACTTCGGCAAATTCAAAAAACCCGCCCAGAAAGCGCTCATGGTCATCAGACTGCCATAGATACTTCTGCAATCTCTCCTGAAGCACCAGCTTCTGCTGTTCAGAATCGGCGCCATAATAATTTTCTACTGTTTCAAAATAATGGAGGGGAAACAATAGACGGGCGTAGTATAACCGCCATGAAAAAGAGGATAATCTTCCTACACTTTGATATTCCGATAAAAATTGGCGGAGTTCCGGCTGATACGTTTTGATATTACGGAAGTATTTTTCCCTTGTCCATTCAGCCAAATCTCTGGATGAGTGATCAAATGCCCAGTCAAATGGATTTTTCATATAATAATTGTCTCCCCAGGTGGAAGAAGTCAATCTTATATGACAAACGGTTCCGCTGTCTGCCATGCCGGGTTCATCGTCAAGCTCTGTATCCACAAGATACTGTATTGAATTTTCTGCCAGCCCCATATAGTAGGGAAATGACTCTAAAAACATTCTCTCAAAGTCATTTTCGGGTTTTTGGAATAGCATCTCATTCCATACCTTTTCCATTTGGTCAAGCCGCTGTTCCCAAAGCTGTTTCCATTGCCCGATTCTGCTCGTTTTTTTCACAGGAAAAGAAATACTCCTTCCTCTGTAATGGAACTTTGCCAGCTTTCGTCCAAACTGATTCTGCTTCCTGCTCAGAGTATGCCGATTAACTAAAATACAAAAGCGGCTATCATTCCAGTCAATGGCCTGCTTGCCTTCCTTCGTTTTCAAAAAAGTACTAATATTTCTATCACCGTTATTGGACAGGTGTTCTGCCATTCGGTCCAGTTCATCTAGCTCTTCTTCATCTGTATGCCCCGCAGGAACAAGCAAATAAAGATGCCCCTGCTTTCGGCATGCATCATATTTTCCGATTCTGATTGTATCTTCTGCTTCTATGCCAAATTGTTCTTTCAAAAGCTTTCTAAACATTAAATCACCTCAATTTAATAGGCTGTTTTCGCAAAGTTTGTTGCT
>NZ_NPDG01000042.1:0-3065 GCF_002272225.1 Bacillus sp. 7894-2 | reverse complement strand
ATTTAATAAGATCCTTAAGGAATGTATATGATAGAAGACTTTAAAACTTGTTGTTTTCTTGGATAAGACTGTGTACCATGGAAATGATATAGAAAATGAATTTTTTCCGTTTGAGCGGCAGTGGGCATATTTGATAAAAAAAGGGTATATACATAGTGAAAAGAATCTAAAAGTGAGCAGCATAGGTCATTAAAAGGCCTGATGAACGTACCGCAATCACTTATAAACCAGAAAAGGTGAAGCCAATGAATGAAGAAAAAAAAGCAGTTAATCTTACAGAGCAGACAGCACGTAAATGGCTACATGAACGAGGGGTAGAAATACAGGATATAGCTGATTTGGTGTTCTTCCTCCAGGAGAAATATCACCCCGATTTGCAGATGAAGGATTGCATTTATAATGTGGAGCGTGTCTTATCAAAAAGAGAAGTGCAAAATGCCATTTTGACGGGAATTCAGCTGGATATGCTGGCCGAGGAAAAGAAACTCCTGGAACCGCTGCAATCAATTATCGCTACAGATGAAGGATTATATGGTGCAGATGAGGTATTGGCCTTATCCATTGTAAACGTATATGGTTCCATCGGATTTACCAATTTCGGGTATATCGATAAATTGAAGCCGGGCATTCTGAAGGATCTGAACGATAAGAGTTCAGGCAGATGCCATACCTTCCTTGATGATATTGTAGGAGCTATTGCGGCAGCCGCTTCGAGCAGACTTGCACATAGTGCTGAAAATGTGGAATAGAAAAAGGATGGAGTTTTTCCATCCTTTTTTCTATTTGAAGTCCCAATCTGCCAGTGATTCGAATACATAGTCCGGCTGTCTCTCGTATCCCTTCAATAATTCTTTTGTTGTTACCCCCGTATGGACAAGCATGGTATCCATACCGGCATTCATTCCTGCTAAGATATCCGTATCATAGTTATCTCCCACCATCAGCGTTTCTTCCTTGGCAGTTCCCAGCACCTTCAAAGCCTGCTCCATAATAATTGATTCCGGCTTTCCAATAAATACAGGCTGTGTTTGTGTCGATACAGTGATGACAGACGTTAGTGACCCATTTCCAGGCAGCAGGCCTCTTTCTGTCGGAATGGCAATATCCCCGTTTGTGGAAATGAATGTTGCCCCATTCCGGACAGCCAGACAGGCGATGGACAGCTTTTCATAGTTAATCGAACGGTCAATTCCCACCACAACGAAGTCTGCATGCTCCTCTCCAAAGCTTAGCCCTTTTTCAGACAGCGCTTCCCGTATTCCTTCTTCTCCGATCACATATACAGAAGCATCTTTTTGCTGTTCATATATGTAGCTGGCAGTGGCCATGCTCGTTGTAAATACCTGTCTCTCTTCAGCCGGAATGCCAAACTTCACAAGCTTATCCGCCACCTGGCCTGGTGTTCTTGAAGAATTATTTGTCACAAACAAATAAGGCAGACCCAGTTCCTGAAGTTTTTTGACAAAGTCAGCCGCCTCACTGATCAGCTCTGTCCCGCGATACATAGTGCCATCTAAATCGATTAAGTATCCTTTATATTTTTTCAAAAATATTCCTCCCATAATGATCTGAGCTTTGATTAGTATCCCAATAATTATTACTTTTCAATTGGCTTTCGCCCATACAAGATATCTTAAAGGAACAGGGTGAATTGTGCAATTTTTCACGATTGCAGGAGTAATTCCCGCAAAAAAAAACTCCCTAAACAGGAGCCTCGCTTAATCTTGCTTTATTATATAATGACAGCACCCGTCACCCGCAGCCATACAGGATTTGATATCAACCTTATCAGCAGAAAGGAAATCCTTAATAAATTCCTTTTCAGATCTGCAGATTTGTTTAAATTCTTCTGCTGTTTCAATATATGGACAATTGAATTCTTTTAGGTGGACCTGACCTTCCTCTAAACGAACTTCCGGCATAAAGCCTTCAAGCAGAAGGAGCTCCTCCAGGATTTGAAGCTTTTCAGAGAATGACTTCCCCGCTGTCTGAAACTCATACTGCTGTATGAGGCGGCTTTTTCTCCTGGAAAACAACTCAGTAATTAAATGGCCCTGCCCCATACTTTTTAGTTCGGTTAATAATTCAACACTTAGCTGCTTGTATTTTTTTGGAAACAAATCTTCTCCTTTTGCTGTTAGCTGATAAAGCTTTGAAGGGCGCCCTTTTGTCTGTCTCTGGATTGAAGATGTAATAAATCCATCCTTTTCAAGAACCTGAATATGCTTTCTGACGGCCATTTCGGATATTTTCAGCTCCTGGGCCATTTCCAGTATGGATCGTTTTCCCGCTGTTTTGATTATCCTCAGAATCATATCTCTTGTGGAGTTTTCTCCGATATGCATGATATTCACGCCCTTCTCTTTATTCAAGACTAATCTGCCCTGGAGAAAAAGATCGGATTTCTCCGACCCTTATTGAGGTTTAAATGCAGAAACCGGTCCTAGTTCATTGATCAAATACTCTCTGACCCGGCCTGGAAACTCTTTAATCATGGGGATATGGCTGCTAATCGCTGCTTTTAGTCCCTCATGATTGACATCTGTGTAGTTTTGGACGAGCATTTTACGATATGTAATGAATTGTTTAAAGCTCTCGCTCATTTCCTTGCTGATTACTTTTTCATCATCAAGAATATCCACGATATCATCGTAGCTGCCTGGATCCCTCATGATAAAACCGTCAATCATCGTATTTCCGGTATCAAGGATTGCTTCGATCATAATTTGGGCAATCCGTTCCAATGCTGCCTTTTCAATAGGGGATGTCCACTCTTTCACTTCTTCAAAAAGAGAGATTTGCTGTTCCAGATAACTGAGTGTGTCTTCAATCTTTTCCCTGTCTACGAAATACATAACGCTTCGTTCCTCCTATGAAGATTTCAGGCTCCTGGTTAAAGCATTCGCCCTGCACCCGGTTCATCAACAGCCACCCGAAATCCTAAAGTTCTCTATACCTCTATATTGTATATAAAGTTTTCAATACCTTCAATGGGGATCACATTTGAGTTATTTCATCTCCGGGGGGATAAACCTTAAAAGGTCATGCTATAATCGGTATATAAA
>NZ_NPDG01000041.1:0-8932 GCF_002272225.1 Bacillus sp. 7894-2 | reverse complement strand
CCTCTGAGTCTTGAAGGGGGGCTTATTGCCCGTTAGACTGCGATAAAACAACTAAGGAGTGTTATATTTGGCAGAACGCTTTTTCTTATATGATGATATTGAAGATACAAAAACCAGATTTATCAGCTTTATGGGAGAAAACCAGCGATTCGATTTAGCTATCGTTCGTTCAGATCGCTATTACGGCAAACAATTGGTCCTGGATATTCAGGGAAGCCGCTTTGCCATCATAGGAGAAGATGACTTAAAGGAAGAAGGCTATCTTGAGCATGTATTTCAGCTTTCCGAGGAAGATGCAGAAGACCTTAAATCATTTCTGATGGAAATCGTTTAATATACGATAATAAACAAATACTAAAGGGGAACCTGTTTTGGTGGGTTCTCCTTTTTCTTCTTTAAAGACCCTGCTTCATATAACTTCTTAAGGAGTGAAGGCATGGACGATAAAGAAAGACGCACATACACCGATTTCTCAAATGTGGAAACACAAAGGAATTTCCTGATTCCCGAGGACTTGCCTGAAGGGGCATATGGCGCTCCCAGAAATGCGGATGAACCGGTAGAGAATAAAAGCACCCCATGGCGGGAGGGCCAGCGCTATTACAGCGCCTTTAACTATGAGTTCAAGTCCCTTCACCAAAACTTGCCGCGGCAAATGCCAGGTGCGCACCCTCCGCATGACGATCCTGATAAAAACGAAGAGCCGCCATACACAGAGACTTAAGCAAAGCGCATGCGCAAAAAGGGCCGGGTTTCCCCTGCCCTTTTTAGCTTTTAACTTTTTTCACAACAAAATAGGCACAGCCGAAATTACAGAATTCGTAAAGGTATTCGGTAAGTGTGCTGATTTTTGTATCAAATGAAGCCTTTTGGCTCTGATCATCGAAAAAACCGCGGAGACGAAGCTGTCCATATCCCCAGTCCCCGACAATATAGTCATATCTGGATAAAATTTCGCTATATCTGGCCCGGAATGCCTCCTCATTGAAACCATCCCGTTCTTCCTGGATCAATTCATAACTGATATTGTTAATGCTAACCAATTTTTTCACCTCATTATAAGAGCATATGTAACAGTATTATATTGGAAATAACATGATATGAAAACAAATCAATAACTTGTCCTATTTAAATTATAACTGATTCCCCATCAATTACTAAGAGAAAAAAATATAACCGTGGCAATTCTATAAATGAGGAGGTGTTTATAGTGAAAAAATCACTAATCATTCTCGGCATTAGCAGCATGGCTGCACTGACTGCCTGCCAAAATAATGCCGCAAAAGAGGATATCTATGAAGAAACCGGTCATACCATAAATGTAAATGACCAGCGTGCTGAATTATACAATAGGAATATGGGCAACGGCCGGAATGGCAGAAACAATATCGGTGAAGATTTCGGATATGTACGCCATCAAAAAAGCCCAATTATGGGAGACAACGTTTCAGCGGACCACTATGCTGCCATTGATCGTGAACAGGTTGCAGATATTATCGGCAAATACTGCACAGAAATTCCGAATGTGGATGATATCTCGACACTTGTAACAGATGAAGAAGTCCTGATCGTATATAACACTGACACCAAAAATCGCAATCAGACAGCTGATCAGGTTAAAAAGATGGCCATGTCTGTTGTTCCAAGATGGTATCATGTCTATGTAAGTGATGATACATCGTTAAGAAAAAATGTTGAAAACTATGCCACGGTTGATTCCGATGGCCGAAATGCTGAAAATGGCATTAACCAATTAATTAAACAAATGCTTAAATCTCCTCAAGGAGAAAAAATGAGTGAAAGTGAAAATGAAAACGGTGAAATGCAAGGTGAAAGAAATGATGATATGGATAAAGATGACCTTGGAGAAACCGTTAAAAAAGCAGGGAATCGTTAACCCTTTGAGGGGGACTCTTCCTGTTTTGCAAAAAGAGAGTCCAGCGATGGCGCTGGACTCTTATTACTTTAAGCTTGCTGAATTTCCTTTTCTCCCATAATCTGCTTTTGTTTAGCTGCCGCATTTACCTGCTCATCAGCATGGTAGGAAGAGCGGACAAGAGGACCTGCTTCACAATGGCTGAACCCTTTGCTCATTGCAATGTCCCTCAGCTCCTGGAATTCTTCAGGTGAATAATACTTCAGCACTTTAATATGTTTCTTGGATGGCTGCAGGTACTGCCCTATTGTCATAATGTCAACATCATGAGCACGCAGATCATCCATTACTGCAATGATTTCCTCTTTCGTTTCGCCAAGCCCGATCATCAGGCTGGATTTTGTAGGGATATCCGGCTGCATTTCTTTTGCACGCTTTAAAAATTCAAGAGAGCGCTTATATTTTGCACGCGCTCTTACTCTTGGAGTCAGGCGCTCAACAGTTTCGATATTGTGATTAAGTATATCAGGACGGGCATCCATAAGAGTTTTCAGGTTTTCATAAACACCGCCCATGTCGGAAGGTAATACTTCGATCGTAGTGAACGGGCTTTTTCTTCTGATGGCACGGACTGTTTCTGCGAAAACAGCTGCACCTCCGTCCTTAAGATCATCTCTTGCTACAGCTGTTACAACAGCATGCTTTAAATTCATAAGAGCCACGGAATCAGCAACGCGTTCCGGCTCCTGTAGATCTAACTCAGTCGGCAGCCCCGTTTTGACAGCACAGAAACGGCAGGCACGCGTACACACATCACCAAGAATCATAAACGTAGCCGTTCTTCTTACTGCCCAGCATTCATGGATATTGGGACACTTAGCTTCTTCACATACAGTGTGCAGGTTCTTTTCCCTCATCATTTTTTTTAGGCCAGTATAATTTTCATTTGTGTTCAACTTTATTTTCAGCCATTCCGGCTTGCGCAAATACTCTTCTTTCTTGCTCATTTTTCCACTCCTTAAACTGAAGCTAGACGTAAAGAAAAGCGCAAGCGCCCTTATCCGCCACTCCTGAAACATCGAGGGGGTTACACTGCTTGAGCTAGACCGTTTTTCTGGCTTCAGAATTTATACTTTTCTGCCCATTAAAAAAGCCAGTCATACAATTCCGACTAAGCTGATTAGGCTTCACCTGATGCCACTTTATCATAATGAATTGAAGAGGACAAGCCGAAGATTCTGGTATTACCATTAATTGATATTTATTAAATTATCCATTCATCACAAACTATATAAGCAGACCATTACAGAAGGGAGGATTTCCGTGCGGATTATATTTACCGCTGCTGCAGCCTTATCGTTTTTTCTGATTTCCTTATGTACAGTCAGTGCCGAAGAAAATGCAGCTGATATATATAAACAAAGAATGTCCTTATATAAAAGAGTTGAAGCTGTTACGAATATTCCGTGGTATTATCTTGCGGGAATTGATCAGTATGAAAGGAATGTCCGGCAGTCCAGAAGGGATATTCCCAAGGCTGAAGGCATTACAGGAATCTATTTTAAGCCTGAAGAATGGGCGGGGATTTTGAATCCGGATCCCGCTGATGAAAACCCAACATCCATTCAATTTTTCAATGGTATAGGATTTGACGGGGACGGGGACGGTAAAGCCAGCTTGAAAAGTGATGAAGATGTTCTTCATTCCTTTGCAAATTTCCTTCTCTCTTATGGTACAGACCATGATAATTTAAAAATTGGATTGTGGAATTATTATAAGCGCGATAAAGCCGTTGGCATTATTATCGGCAAAGCCCAAATTTACAAGCAGTTCGGCCGTCTTGATCTTGATGATCACTCCTTCCCTGTCCCCTTGAGGAGCAATTACAGCTATAGAAATACCTGGGGGGACGCCAGGGGCTGGGGCGGCAGACGGATTCATGAAGGAACCGATATTTTTGCTGATTACGGGGTACCTGTCCGGGCTACCTCCTATGGAATAGTGGAAATGAAGGGCTGGAACAAATATGGAGGATGGAGAATTGGCATCCGTGACATTAATAACAATTACCATTATTTCGCCCACTTAAGCGGGTTTGCCAAGGAGCTCAGAGTCGGCCAAATCGTTGAACCCGGCATGATGATAGGCGGAGTAGGAAGCTCGGGATATGGGCCTCCAGGTACATCGGGAAAATTCCCGCCACATCTCCATTATGGCATCTACAAAGACAACGGCTATACTGAATGGTCCTACGACCCCTATCCACACTTAAGATTATGGGAAAGACAAGATAGGATAAAAGCCAGAAGAAAATAAATAAAGGACTGCCCATTAGCCAGGCAGTCCTTCATAAGTTATTTAGCTTTTTTTGCTTTGGACACAGCATTTATGATACTTGCTGCAAGGCCGCCCCAGATAATGAGCATCCCAACCACCATCATTGTAATTGCACTTCCAGACATTATTGAGATACCTCCTTATCAGCTGGTATTCTAAGCTTAGACTGTGTATCATTCTTTTTAATAGCCATAAACACAAATCCTAAGATAATGGCTCCTATTGCTACTCCCCAGCCGGAATAAAGAAGGAAGCTGGTAGGGTACCCTTCATAATTCTCTTTAATATTTGTAATAATGTTTTGAATCATCATATAGCCAAGCACGATTGGTGTAATAGCTGTCAAGCATATCTTCCACCAGGAACCCAGTCTAATATCAGATACAGCATCTGCATGATTCTGAAGATTCTTGAGCTCTTTAAGCACCCATCCTACAATAACTACCTGTACCAGTCCTGCTAGCGCAACACCAAATTGGTTGATGAAGTAGTCCGCTGCATCCAGGAAGTATAGACCGCCCTGAGTCGCAAAGAGGATGGAAATAACAGCAGATAAACCACCGCCTACAAGAACAGCTTTGTTACGTGAAACATTAAACTTATCCTGTACTCCGGCAACAAACGTTTCAACAATTGAGATTAACGATGTTAAACCGGCCAGAGTTAAACAGATAAAGAAGAAAGAACCGAATAAGCCATTTAAAGCAGGGAATTCGTTAATGATCTGCGGGAATACAACGAATGCCAATCCTACACCTGATGATACAACCTCATTAATGCCTACACCCTGCTGTGCAGCCATGAATCCAAGTGCAGCAAAAACACCGATACCAGCAAGAAGTTCAAAACCGGAGTTTGCAAAGCCGGTAATGAAAGCACTGTTTGTCAAATCCGTTTTCTTTGGAAGGTAGCTTGAGTAGGTTACCATGATGGCAAATCCAATTGATAAGCTAAAGAAGATCTGGCCGTAGGCCGCTACCCAGACTTTAGGGTCCGCTATCATTTCCCAGTTTGGCTTAAAGAAAGCATCCAAACCAGCAATAGCTCCATCAAGAGTCAATGCGCGAACAACGATAATTAAGAATAAAACTACAAGAACTGGAATAAAGATTTTGTTCGCGATTTCGATACCTTTTTTAATTCCCTTGAACAGGATTCCAAGTGTCACAGCCCAGACAATAACTAACGGTATGAAGACTCCCGGTACAATTCCGCCTACATCTCCTGGTGTTTCTGCAAGCTTTAAATATTCTCCAAATAGGAATCCGTTTGGATCGTCTCCCCATTTAAGATTAAACGAGAAGCCTGCGAATGACATTGCCCATGCGATGATAACTGCATAATATGTTGAAATGACAAATGAAATGGCGACCTGCCACCAGCCCAGCCATTCGTATTTTTTACTTAATCTTGCGTAAGACAATGGTGCTGATCCGCGGTACTTATGGCCAATTGTAAATTCCATAATCAAAAGCGGTATACCTGCTGTCAGCAAGGCAAACAAATATGGAAAAAAGAATGCTCCCCCTCCATTTTCATAAGCAACTGCCGGGAAACGCCATATGTTTCCTAGACCAATTGCAGAACCCACAGCTGCCATAATAAACCCAGCTCTGGATCCCCACTGCGGACGATTATCCATAGTAAATCCTACCCCCTGTAGATATCCCCAATTAAAAAGAACAATGGGAACTTTTTATATTTTCAGATAATTAAATCTAACTAAGCCTAGTATAGCTAGTTTTTGATATTCTGTCAAAACATTATTTTCCTAATAGTAATATTTTTCGAAATAATTAGTTTTAGCACAATACCAGAGTAAAGCGTCTAAGAAAATTAATATATTCCTATTTTAATTTCCATTTGGATTCCACCCGGTCAGGAGTTATCTTAACAAAACTGACCAAGTTATTCCTGTCCTCACCTCCTTTGTAAAATTTATTCCTTAAACTTAAAAACTTTCGCATTTTATTCAGATAATTCTAAATACACAACCATGGATGCCAAAATTAACCTCGTTTGGTCTCGGTGGCCTCGGGAATATAACCAATGTGCTTAAAAATTTCCAAATATAGAATGAAAATCATAAGGAGGTTTTTACAAATGGATACCAATATTATCGGAGTTTATAATTCACAAAGGGAAGCGGTAAATGCCGTTCAAGAACTGCAAAATGAGGGATACCCTGTTCAGGAGCTTTCGATCATTGCGCAGTCAGAACATCTGGATACATCTCTTGAAGATAAAACCGGTGTTCATACAGAAACCTTCGAGACTAAGAATAGAGACAGCAGTGAAAGTGCAGGCTTCTTAAACAGTCTGGCATCCTGGTTTGATGATGACCGCAAGAGCAGCAACTCTGCAGGTGAAAAGTTCAGAGAACTGGGCATGTCAGATGATGATGCCCGCAAGTATGAAACGTATGTGAACGAGGGGAAAATCATTTTATACAGTGAAAGAATTGATACTTCAACTGGCTTTGCCAATGCAGGAACTACTGAAGCCAAAGAGCACAGCACTTACACCGGCGGATATGATGAGCTAAGAAGTTCAGCAGCAGATGATGAGCAATCATTAAAACTGCGGGAAGAACAGCTCGACGTGTCGAAGGAACGTGTACAAGCCGGAGAAGTTGAAATCCAAAAGGACGTAGTAGAAGAACAAAAAACAATAAATGTACCTGTCGAGCATGAAGAAGTATATGTAGAAAGAAGAAAAGTGGATGATCCGGATGGCGCCGGCGTCTCACCAATATCGGACGATGAAACAATCAGGATTCCTATTACAGAAGAGCGTGTGGAAGTCTCCAAAAAGCCCGTGGTCACCGAAGAGATTGTCGTAGGCAAACGGGAAGTTCAGGAAACACAGCAGGTCAAGGAAAATCTCAAGAAAGAAGAAGTGCATTTTGAGGGTGGGCATGAACACATTACAGAAGATGAAGACTTAAATAGAAAAAAATAATAACCTATAAAATAAAAGGGTTCCCTCCAGGGGAACCTTTTATTTTATGTTGGACAGCATCAAAAAAAGGCCTTCTCTCAAAGAGAAAGCCTTTTTCTAAAGTTTTTAACTTGCCCTGTTTTCCTGCCAGGCTTCTTTTTTACCGCGGCCAAGGAAAGCAAATGCCGCTACAAGAACAGCCACTGTAAGTAATGCGATAACAGTGCTGCCAATAAATCCGATGACCAGATAACCCACAGCAGCGATTCCCGCTGAAATCAAGGCATATGGAAGCTGAGTCATTACATGGTCCATATGGTTACAGCCTGCCCCTGTTGAGGAAAGAATCGTTGTATCTGAAATCGGTGAGCAATGGTCGCCGAATACGGCGCCGGCAAGGACAGCAGACATAGCCGGCAATAACAGAGAAATATCTGTTGCAGCGGCAATGTCTCCAGCAATCGGAAGCAGGATGCCGAAAGATCCCCATGAAGTTCCGGTGCTGAATGCCATAATTCCCGCTATGACGAAAAGTAAAAACGGAAGCCATGATGTGCTCATATTTGAGCTTTCCACAAGACCGGCTAAATACTTTCCAGTTTCCAGACGGCCGATTAAATCAACAATCGCCCAGGCAAACAGCAAGATATAAACAGCTGGAAGCATGGATTTAATGCCTTCCCATACTCCTTTCCCAAAAACATTCGGGTTAACGCCCTTCAAGGAGAACGCCTGACGGAAGAATAAACCTAACGAAACCAATAGACCCACGAGGCCACCAAGGATTAGGGATTTAGAGACATCCGTGTTCTCAAATATTTGTAATACAGTCGCATTTCCTTCAACCGCCTGTAAACCCGTCCAAAACATTGAGCCCACTGTACCAATGACAAGAGCAATGATTGGCCAGACAAGATCGCCGACAGATCCTTTTGAACTTGTTGGAAGGTCGTCCTTCAATTCACCAGGTGCAGGCTTCTCTGGATCCATTACAAGCCCCTCTTCAACTGCCCGCTTCTCATGTACTTTCATTGGCCCAATCTCTATGCCTCTTAACGCCACGATAAATACAATAGCAAGAGTAGCCCATACATAAAGGTTCATGGGAATCATTTGAATAAATGCCGAGAAAGCTGAATACTCGGTAACATTATGTGCAGCAAGGATTGTCCCGATCAGCGCAATAATGTATGCTCCCCAGCTGGAAACCGGTGAAACCACACAAACAGGTGCTGAAGTCGAATCAATCAGGTACGCCAGCTTTGCACGGGATACGCGCTGGCGGTCTGTAATGGGACGTGAAATCTGACCGACTGCAAGAGCATTGAAATAGTCGTCAATGAAAATGATAATACCTAAAACAGCTCCAACAATCTGTGCGCCTGCACGGGTCTTGACCCGCTTCATCGCCCATTCTCCAAAAGCGCGGCTTCCGCCTGAGATAGAGATAAATGCAGTAATAACTCCTAATACAAGCAAGAATAGAATAATATATACATTCCAGGTGTTCAGCTCTCCGTCTGAAACAAAAATTCCTTTTACAGCATCCCAAATGATGCTGAAGGTTTCTGTGATGCTGAATTTAGCCAGCAATAGTGCGGCTGTTACAATCCCCACTCCCAGTGACAGCAATACGCGCCTGGTCAGAACAACCATAGCGATTGCTACCAAAGGCGGCAGCAGGGAGAAAATCGTGTTAGTCATTTCTTGTCCTCCTCTGAAATTTAAATGGTGTCCAGCTACAGGCGCCATCGGCTCGAGGTCATAAGCCAATCCGAC
>NZ_NPDG01000040.1:0-31496 GCF_002272225.1 Bacillus sp. 7894-2 | reverse complement strand
AATCCGACAAGAAGGTTAAAGAACAACCTTCATGCCGGCTCGTCTTATGCTTGTCGCCGATAAGCGGGCGCCTTCCGCTTTTCGTAGGGGGAACAACAAGGATGATGACAAAAACCAAAATAAAAAAAGAGTAACGATAGAGAAAAATCTATCATTACTCTTTTGAAGTAATTAGTTTCTCCATCACGATCTGTAGCTCCCCATTATGAGGCTTTGACAAAGTATATTCATACTTTCCCCTCATAATGACAGTGTTACTCCTATTCGAAGTAACCCCAGCAAAAATAGTTCTGACTCACTAATCTTGCTTCGGCAACATTCCCTTTCGGCTGCGGTCGTCGTTGTCATCCTCACACAGCATACTTATGAACCCTGCACCTCTACCCCATCGGATATGATAAGGTTTTATGAAATTATAGTAGAATCTTATCAAAATACCAATCTATTTGCAAGCTTTATTGGCCGGCCGGTATTTCGATTGATGGCGAGGTACCCCCTCCGCCATTGTAAAATTGCGGGACCTTTCCAGGATAAATGCCATAAGCGGCCAGCACATCTTCCTGTACTGTGATAATTTTGGTGGCAAAAGGAATGATAATTTGAACCTGTACGTCCAGGCGGACCAGCACCTTCACTTCCACATTATTTATTCCGTGATCCTTTGTTTCAGTTATGAAATTGGAGGTAACGGAACCGACTGCATTAAACTTCACCGGTATACGGGGACCCAAATTACCAAGGAGGGCATTATTGGTTGCCTGGCCAAGCGGCACGTAATAGACAATTCCATTTGAGTGCTGCATTTCCTCCGTGTTGATTTCCACGTCTGTAAAGGACTCCAACGCATCCAAATCGCCCTTTTCCGCTTTCTTAATATTATCCTGAACCAGTTCGGTTACTTCCGCTTTGACTCTGTTCAGCTTTTCCACGTTTATGCTGACAACACCGCTCTCGCTCGCTTCAAACATATCTTCCAGATCCATCACATTGGTAATTTTTTTATTAATCGCATTGTTTATCACCAATGATGCGATTTTCCTTGTCTGTGAATCGGCATAGCTCATGAGTGTCGGTTTAAGCCCTTCGTTGATAATCCAGAGGCCGGCAGCTGTTGAGATAACGAAAAATACAAAGGTCAAAAGAAATACATAACGAAATGGAAGAGGTCCTTTCCGGGGCAGCCGGCCGCGAAATTTTGCCAAAACAAATCCCCCCTTTACAAGCTATATGTATGCTGTAAAGGGGGGAACTAGGCTCAAAAATCCAAAATAGTTTATCGCAGTCTTACCGGCAGTAAGACTCCAATTTAATAATCATCGGGGGATAGATACTTTATTGCTGTACTAAAGTCGTATCACAGCCTGTAATAACAGCATTCAATTCAAGCCCTAAATCTGCTTCATAGGGCTCCACATACCTGCCCTTTTCTTCAAGTATCCGAATGACAGGCCTGTCGCTGAGACCCGCGTTCTGCCGGCACACAACACCTTTTCTTCCATCATTCAGCTCGACCGTAACACCAACTGGATACACGGCTACTGCTTTTCGGAAAACTTCAATGACTTTCTTATCAAATAATTTCCCGGCCCCTGCATACAGAACTTCCAGCCCTTCGTGGGGGAGCATAGCCTGCCTGTAAATGCGGTTAGATGTTACTGCGTCAAACACATCGGCAATCGCAATTATCTTGCCAAATTCATGAATCTCGTTCCCCTGCAGGCCGCGCGGATAGCCTGAACCATTTAATCTCTCATGATGCTGAAAGGCGCAATGTGCAACGAGGAGAGGGATCGTCTCTACTTTTCTTAATATATTAAATCCATCTTCCGGATGCTTCTTTATTGATTTAAATTCGTCTTCTGTCAATTTACCCGGTTTCATAAGAATATCTGCAGGCACCTTCATCTTTCCGACATCATGAAGAATAGCACCCATCCCCAGGATTTCAAGTTCCTTTGGCAGGAGCTGAAGCTTCATCCCGATTGCCAGTGAATAAAGAGTCACATTCAGGGAGTGTGTGAATATATAGTGATCATATGTATAAACATCTGACAGGATCGTAAGAAGCTCTTTATTTCCCCTTATTTCAATAATCAGCTGACGAATCAGCTCTGAGAGTCGCTTTGAGGCATTCTCAATTACCAGTGAGGCGGACAACTCTTTATTTGCTTCTACTTCCTTCAGAACGGTTTCTATGGTTTTAATAGCCTGCTTGCGCATTTTAGGAGTCAGAGGGTCCCTATATTGGATATCCTCAGTGCGCAAATCTTTGATATACACATAGGTAATACCCATTTCCTGCAGTTTATGTATTAATTTATCAGCCAGCTCCACACCTTCATGCAAAAGGACCTGACCCTTGTCATTATATATAGCTTTGGCCAAAACACTGCCAGTCTCAATTGTATTGGTTGCTGCTAATCTCATATGTATCTCCCATATCCATTTTTCGGTGCTACTTTATATTTCGGGCATTATTTGGTTTTATTTACATTATACGACAAATTTCCCGGTTTGAGAGTGACTTTATAATATATTTCCGGATAGAAAGATTTATTTGCGGATAAACTGGTTTTACTTGTGAATGAGGAAATTAAGTGCTCAGCTGTATCATGAATTAAAAAAAGACAGCCCTATCCAGGCATGCCTTTAGATCATTTTGAGAAGTGCTTCTTTTCCGATCGTTCCTTTAACAATTCCCAGCTCCTCGGCCTCATAAGTGACAGATTCAAGGGGGGCATTTAACAGCTGATCTATCGTTTTTACACCGACAGCCCTGCCGGCAATTACTTTGCGGTCCTTAAGCTTCTCATTCAGCAAAGCTACATCCAGGGCTCCGCACATGATATACCCTTTATCATTCGTTACCACCAGCAGATTGGTCTTCGGCAGCTGCACAGAAACACTCAAAAAAGTGTGGCCATCTATATCAATCGGCTTCAAATCAATCATACCTGCACCCACTCCTTTCCTTTTCCCTTACACAATATGTGCGGACATGGAAAAGGGTGAACGGTGACAGGCACCTATACCAGTTGGCTGAAGTGGTATAGGTGCCTGTCACCCGGTTTAAAATAAATCTAGCTGTCTGGGAGCGAGCTGCTGATATTCGATATCGAGCATTTTGATCATTTGTTTAGCATTGTCTGCCGCGTCACCGCCGGAGTTGTTGTTGAAGACGACGAATACATTTTTACATTTTTTCTCGAGCGTTTTTAGATGTTCTGCCCATTCTGCCAGTTCTTTTTCATTATAGCGGTACAGATAGCGGACCTCCCGCCAGTTGTCCGCATTCTTTTTCTGCCAGCCGTGAAAGTTTCGGCCGTGAAACCGAACAAGAACCTTATCAGGACTGGTTGTTTCCAGGACCATTGGAATAGAACCCTCACCGGCTTGAGGTTCGTCACAGATGCTGTGAATCCAGTCTTCCTCTTTCATAAAGCTTAGCGTGCTTTCCCTAAACTCCGGCCGAAACCATGATTGATGCCTGAACTCCAGGGCACAGGGGATCTCCCCCATCTGCTCCCTGCACCAGCGAAGGTAATCGACATTGGCCTTTTTGCAGTCAAACCATGGCGGAAATTGAAACAGCACCATAGCCAGTTTGCCGGATTCGATATAAGGCTCCAATGAATCTTTAAACGCTTCAAACATCTCTTCCTTGCTTTCAAATGGGATTTCGCCTCTCTGGTGCCCCGTCATGCCCTGATAGGCTTTTACAATGAATTGAAACCCATCTGGCGTGTCTTTTACCCATCTCGCGGAGTTGCGTTTTGGCTGCACAGCATAAAATGCAGAGTCCACCTCAACGGTCGGGAAATGGCCGGCGTACTCCTTTAATTTATCTCTTGGCGAAATGGCGCCTGTATAAAGGCTGTCATGATCGCCCCAGCCTGTTACGCCTATGATAATCATTGAAACCCCTCCGTTTGGCCTGAGTATTATATAAGCCGTAATTCATCAAAACCAATTTGCTTTTATCAAAATGGTATATCATTACTTTAGCAATTTAATGATCAATTTTTCAAAAATTACTATAGCCTATTCCCTATTTAAAAACCCGCTTACCATGGCAGGTAAACGGGTTATAATAAATTATCTATTAACCGATGGAACCTTCCATTTCAAATTTGATTAATTGTGGGTCAAATAACTTGAAATAACTAATAAAGAAGTGGCTTTATATCAAGGTTTGAACAGTTTTTTTTAAAATAGAATAAAGTGCAAAATAAAGTCAATTCGGCATAAAATCGGCACGGAATCGGCACGAAAACTAATCTAAACCAACCATATGTGAAGTATTTAAAAACTTAGAACTCACAGTATGCTGTGAGTTCTTTTCACTTTGCTTACTAAGGACTCCTAATGTGCAATATAGTGGATTTAAAAGTTAATCTCATTATTCTTCTTGATTTTCAATAACTTCTTTAATAACTTTGGCAAAAACATCAGTAGTTCTATAAGATTCTTCCAAAGTATTTTCAACTCCGCCAATCTCTAATATTACAGAATTGCTTTGAAGATCTTGATTATATGTGTTTTGTGGATTTTCACCTTTTTCAAATACCCCTCTGGACAATCCAGGATATAGTTCTTCTAATTTTTCATGTAGGCGAATCGCAAAGTCTCTGTTCTGGTCATGATTTTGGGTTGTTGTTGATACAATAAATGCAATTCTGGCGTAATCTTTTCCATCAATACTTATGGTTGTAGCTTTTCTTTCTTGTGAATCTCTGTGTATGTCAAATACCATTCTTATACTCTTATATTCATTTAATGTTTCTTCTAATTTTTCCCTTGATACTACATAGGATTTACCAAATGATAAGTTCCGTTCCTTTAAGATTGCTGCTATATCAGTATCATCTAATATTGAATTAATTTTATGTTCTTTTAACTCTTTACTTAATTCTTTACCTACCAATGTTATGTTCCTTGAATCACTAAATGCTTTACTTGGGTCGGTTACGTTAAGCTCTGGAATAAATGACTCATTATTATGTGAATGATAAATAAACACTAATGGATCTGGTTCTTCAACAGTAGATGATAATGATTGATCTCCAACGTTATTTAGAACTTCTGTAATTATATCTTTCCCACTAAAAAAGAATATCCATGAAAAAGCAAAGGCAAAAAGTAAAAACCCACTTGAAATGGCGGACAATCTTTTCACCATCGATTTCCTTTTCATACTCCGTGCCTTTTGTCTAATTTTATTTTCAGTTGAAACGATAAACTCTTTACTTGGATTTTGAGGGTAGGTGTCTTTAATCATATCAAATATCTCTTTTTCATTTTGCATTTGTCAAAACCTCCTCGGCATCAATATTCAGTTTTCTTTTGAGGTCTTTTAAGGCTCGGTGAAAATCTACTTTAACTTTTGATTCACTACATTGTAGAATTTCAGAAGTCTCTTTTATGGAAAATTCATTTATTCCACGAAGTATTACTACTGCTCTATGCTTTGGTTTTAATTTCGAAATTGCCTCATGTACAATTTGTTTGATTTCATTAATTTCAAACTCTTCATCTGGCTTATTGTCATCAGATTCCAACTGTTTAAAAAATCCGTCTTTAAAAACAGATGCAAATTTCTTTTTCCTATAATGATCAACAGCTACATGTTTTGCTATGGAAAAGATCCATGTTTTTAAATTGTTTCCGCTATTAAAATTGGGTAAGTTTTTTAATACACGTATAAATACTTCTTGTGTCATGTCCTCTGCATCGTTTTGATTTCCTGAAAAACAAACAAGAAATCTATACACGTCTAAATAATGCTCATTATAAATGATAACAATACTGGACTCTAAGTTCTTTAGATCAATCAAACTTTTCCCCCCTCATTATGTATTCACCTATTATTCGTTTGAGGTGAAAAAAAGGTTACAATTAATTTCAATAAAAAAGCAGAGCATAACTTCTATACTCTGCGGATTAAACATGTCTCTATATAGGGTAAAACCTATCTCATTATTTAACTATCATGCCTGTTAACCTAAATGAAGTACAGTTTCACCACAAATATGTATAAATAAACCGTTCTAACATTGTAATTGGACTAACATCGTTACTAAAAATGAGTAAAAATAAACACCACAACCCCACTGGTATATGGTGCTTCCTGTTATTTATTATAATCCATATCAACTTGAATACCCAGTAATTTACTTTTATCAGATTCGTCTGTAAGTACAAGTCTGGTACTATCTTCTATAATATTTTTGTATTCCTCTTCGGTCATTAAATCCTTAAAGGAAAGTATTATATCTTCATTGATTGTTGCTATGTACTGTAAACCCTCACTATTCACTTTTTCATATGCCAACTTAAGCAAACTATAACGTTGTCTCGGATCCATATTACCAAATAAGCGACTATCATGAAAAAGAAACTCAAATTTATGATTCTGCTTTAATAATAAAATTGTCATATCAAAACAGAATATTTTAACTTCATTTACTCCATCAGAAGAATCATCTTGAATTTTAGCGATAATGTCAAACCTTATAGTATTATCACCATCATTATTAATTACTTTTATACCACCTGGTTTTTTTTCATAAAAAGTTTTGGAAAGGTCTCTAAAGGTAGTCATAATATCTTCAAGTAAGTCTTGAAGGTTCTCTAAATAATTATCCGTTTCATTGTTCTGAGTGTTAAAGTCAGATTGTACGTCCTTTAGTTTCTTTTTATAAGTTCGTAAGATTTCTTGGTACTCATTTAAACGTTCAAGTTTTGTTTGCATATCATTTAATTTTTTATTTAAGGCGTTATAATCCTCAAGTGCCCCATGTGTATTTAGATAACGGAGAGCTTTATCAAGTTCTTTTCCAACCACTTCGATTAATTCTTCGGTTTCTTTAAGTTTGTCATGGTTTTTAATTTTTTCGTTTGTCAGTCTTCTATTTCGATTTTTAAGAAGGTTCTTTTGAAAATTAATAGCTTCTTCCATTTTCTTTACTATCATTTCAGGCACTTCTATTTGAGCTTGATTATATAAATTTATTACCTTCTTCTCAGACAAATCTGGTTTTATTTCCAGAGACTTATTTATATGTTTGATGGAGTTATTAATAAGTGTTCTTTTATTTTCTAACTCTTTTAATTGGTAATGTTTTTCGTCTGCCTCTTTTTCAATATCTTTATAATTAGCAGCTATTTTGAATTCAGCTAATTCATTTTTCAATCTTTCAATATTATCCTCTAAGTCAAGGATTTCAATTTCTGTGTCTTCATTGTTATTAAAATGTTCCCTAATGATTGGATCCTCTTCAATATTTGTCTTTAATTCTTTAGTCTGCCTAAACAATGTACGTAATCTTTGTTTTTCAGTAACAAATTCAGTTTCAAGACCTAATAAAAAGGAGTTATTTAGTACTTTACTGTATTCTTGTTCATTTTTAATAAATGCATCATATGTTACATAGCTTTCCCTATCTCTTCTGATAAACCTAGGGAATAAAGTATTAAAAGTTAGATTGTTTATCTTTTCTGTTACACCAAAGACTTTTTCTAACATTATTGATCTAAATTTTGCTAAAGTTAACTTTTCTCCATTTAAGAAAATTTTGCTCTGATTAGATGTATTTCGTACTGAAGTATACAATTCGCCATCTATTGAGAATTCTAAAGTAAATTCCCAGCCAGGTATTTTTTCTTCAAAGGGGGCAATTTTATTTGAACCTAAGCAAAAATGCAGAATGTAGATTAATAATGATTTTCCTACACCGTTGTATGTTTTATCTAAGCTCTTATCATCAGGATTTGCCTGTTTCCCAATAATCAAATTTAAACCATCTTTAAACTCAATGGTATGAAAAGAATTCATATTTGAGCTTAAACGTATCAACCGCATAACTGTATTTTCCCCCTTTCTCCCTCTTCAATTGCACCAATTGTAAATAAAAAAGTTAGACCTAAGATAAAATTATCTAGATCGTGATGTACTGGTAGCTCACCAGTATTGTTTATTTTTTGGAAGTTGCTCCATAGCTCATCAAAGCTGATTGGTTTATGAATAAGGCTCAATATTACAGAACTAAGACCAAAAATTGATTCGGATAACCGAATATGCTTTTGTGGTAATATCATTTTATTATACCTCAGTAAGTTTTTTCGGTTTTTCAAAGATATCACATGCTTCAAAGTAAAAAGACATGAGAACTAAAACAGCATCTTTTACTGCTTTTTTACCATTTGGAGAAGCATTATTAAGTATATAAAAAAACCTTTGGTCAGGATAATTTACTTCATTATCACTAATAACCTCTTTGGATTCATCATACAATTTTGAAAAACGTGTCTTTAGTTCATTCTTAACATATTCCCCTGTTGCTGCAAAATATGTTTCTAAATCGCCAATTTGATAACTGGCAACGTTTAATAAATTCGCAACTTTTGGGCTTAGCTTATTAAATACTATCTTATATTCAAAATCAGGATCATCTAAATATGTATCAGAAGATGCTTCTACTTCAGAGTTCATTAAATATTGGACAGCTTGATTTAGTACATCAAAATCTAAAAAGCTAATTTCCTCATTAGGTATGAAACCGATGATATCGTTAATATCGGTTTTTGAAAGCTCCATAAAAATAGACTCTAAATTGTGTGAACAAAAGGAATCACAAATCACATCGCTATTTTCAGAACTGAGAAGAAGAATTTCTTGCTCTACTTGGGGTGGTAGACCTTTATATTTATCGTTAACTACATAATAAAACTCTTTTATTTTACATAAGGCATCCCAATGTTTTTTTAGACCTTTAAAATCTTCCCTCAATTTACTTACTGCATCAGTAATAGTTTTGGTCTTTTCAACATTCTCTGGAGCAAAAACCTGGTAGTATACACCTTTTGTTTTATCAAACCCATCATTTTTTCTATCTCCAATATTTCCGTATGGTTTAATCATTCGAAAATTTGAATTATGTTTAGTCATTATTTTTGAAAAGAGATTTTCATAAAGTTGTCCGTCACTCGTATGAACTTTTATTTGAAACATAATCCTAGCAATATATTTTTCACTGGTATTCATTTATATAGCTCCTACAATCTTATTTAAAAATACTCAAATGCGAAATAATATCTTTTAATATGATATTAAAGTCTAATATTGGTAAAAACAAGGTGAATTTTCCAAAAAATAAAAAAATAGCTTCCTTTAAAGGAAGCTATTATTACAAAGACTTACATGGAAAGTACTCAAAATAGATTTTTATATTTTTCTTCAACATCATCGCCCAACAAACTCTTGGCGGTTTCTAGTAACTGTTTATGATTGCTTTTTGCAAACCGACCTTCATAACATTGCGGATTGGAATTCGCTTCATGAAGAAGTACTTCTAACTGCTCCTTACTAAATTCTTTGAAATATGGGCTAATACAATGATCAAAAGTATAATCAGCCGTATTATATTGTCCACTGTGATAATAATGACTAACCATTAAATCATAAAATTCAGGTAATGCCTCATTTCTTCGACTAATATTGAATAGAAACTCAATTTCAATTTTCTCAAAAATATGATAATGTGCGTAAGGCTGATTGTAAAAATCACCTGTTGTATGAAATTCTGTATCTAATTTTCTTAAGTGGGTTGATATTGAATCTGATAAAAAGTAACTTTTAACAATCAATTGTTTTTTGTTTTTAATACGATTGGTTAATATTTGTCTAGTATGTTCTTTTAACAATGGGTAAACATCAGGGTACTTAGATATAAAGTCTACAAATTTACCTAATATGTTGCTATTTTCATCCATAAAATCGCTAAAATGAGCTATTTCTTTCTTTATAAACTCGAAAAGAGTTTCTTCGTATCTTTTATAAATTATTAAAAGCACCTTGTAATTAACATTTCTATTTTTGTTTTCTCTTTCTCCGTCGCTTTTAAAGACAATTTTCCATAAATGTTTAAAGATATATTCAACAACCTCTTTATTAAAATGAACAAGGAATTTGGATTCTAAATAGATCTCTAAGCGTTCTTCAGTAGAAAAGTCATTTTTAATTCTTTCAATTTCCACCATAAATGGTGCAAATACATTTTTGGTAAACAATGGGTGCTTTGTCAGTAAGCCTTCTAGCATATTAATCATAAGAGACTGTACCAATTCCTTATTAGGTCTGTGTAGAATTTCTATTGAATTTAGAACAGGGTGTCCAGAAAGGTTTCGGTACCTTTTTAACGTAGTAATATGAGTATATACATCATTCTCTAACAACTTAGCTTCCTTAAATGCTTTTTCAATAAGATTGTTCTCCCAATCAGGTGATACTGGATTATCTTCTTTATCTGCTTCTAAGTCCTCTAAAATCTTCTTAGCTTTTAAGTCATTGTGAATATCCTTTAAATCGTTCAATTTAAAAATTAAATCACAAATAACTACAGTATATAACATCACTACCGCTGATCTGTAATTCTGGTGTTCATATGAGCTAAGAACCTCTTCAAAATATTCTTTTGTTTTTTGATGATAAATTCCTTCAACTAGTTCAGCTAGATTATGCTCCATAATTCTCTTCTCCACTTCCGATATATAATAGAAAGATTTGAAATTCTTTTTTCAATCTATTAGATGAATAACACATTAAATCAAATCCCATTATAAAATCCTGCTCTACACAATAAACTTTGTGAACCAAGCTATATATTCTGCTCCCCAAATGAATAACAATTGAGCAAGCACTGTACCTAATAACCTTGATGTTACCATCATTAGTGACATATTTTTTAGCTTATTGTAACTTCCTCTTTGATTAACAACATCGTCAGCTATCACAGAAATTTTCGGGTCTATAAAAATAACTAAAAGTATTGTTGCTATACCATTAATTAAACCTGATGCCATAATAGCCGTAGAAGCTCTTTCAGGAGCTATTAAGGCTGCATATAATGCTGATAATACACCAATGGTATAGATGGCAGTTATTATCATATTTACACAAAATAGTTTTATTGGTATATCCTTTACTCTAGTATCCTGTAAGTATGAAAACTTAGGTAAACTAAAATGTGTTATGCCGCGCTTTATGTACTGTAAAGAAAAAATTCTTTTCATTAATGAAGGTACAGAACCTTTTTCCTCTGATAAATGAATGATTGCTCTTGAAAATAATGCGATAAAAGTAGGAAGCAGAATTATTCCAAATAATGTTCCAACTGTTGATGCACCAATAAGAATTCGAAATTGAGTTTCTACAAACTCCAGAGCATTTTCCTTTGGAGCAGTATCAATTAGGCTACCAGTAAAAGGTTGTTGCATCATATTAGCTAGTCTAGAAACAATGACCATAATGTTAAAAAGAGATAAAGCTGATGCAATCATTTTAACTCTTGCACCCGATAACCTCACAGCATAGGCAAGTGTTTCTATCGAATGGATGATAAAAATAAACAAAGCTATAAATAATAATTTTTCAGTTAAGAACTCCATTAAGGTATTACCTTCTTTTGCATATGAATTTAATGTCCTAATTTTACCATAAGATTCAATTTTCTACTTGCACTAAGGCAGGCTAGTCAAAGAAATATCTTTATTTACCACAATAATGCATTCAGTCATATAAAAAAAAGAGCAGCTATATATTTAGCTGCTTAAAGATTGAAGGGTTTTAATTCTAATAAATAGATAGAAAAGCTACCTAACGATAAACATGATAAGATACCTAACTTCTTTATAAAAAAAATTAGAGGATTTTCTGATTGGTCGGAAAAGGTTCCCTTGCCGCCGTTTATCCCATTATGTAATAAAGGTCATTACATAGGGGGGGCTTTCAAAAGGGGACAATCATTTGTTCAAGTACTCCAGTAAATGATTGTTCAACACCTCTGCAAGCATCCTGTCTTCCACTGTAGTTCCGTTCTTAGGTGACGATTTTCTCTTTACTTTTTCTAGCAACTCTCTGTCCTTCAGCTCTTTATCGAAGCGCTTATATAACTTCTCTCGTAATTCTCTATCAAGTGTTAGTTGTACTGGTATTTTCCTGTTTTCATGCTTGAGTTGATTTTGGCGTTCACGATCTGCTATCTCTTCATTTGCTAACTTTTGATTAAGACTATAAATGATTCCACGAATATAATCAGCAGGTTCAAGTCCTAATTTATTTGCTTCTTTTAATAAAGCTTTCCGTACATCCTTTTCAAGCCAGACCGTGCCTTGGTTAATATGCCGCCCTGTCTTTGACAGTGTTACCTCTTTAAGTACATGTCGTTCATCAATCGCTTTTCGTATGGTTTCACCATAAGGATCAGTTTTCCCATTTATGTTCAAACGTCTGATCAAGCTATTTAACGCCAGAACATCTTGATAACTTAGAGAAATTCCGAGCAGGTTTTCTTCTGGCGGTCTAACAAATCCTTGAACTTTTTCAAGTACATTCAAATTATTGATTTTCACGTTTCCACCTTACCCTTTTCATTTCTTTGAAATTATATTTTGTTTTCAATGCTGTAATTTTCTTCGATGGCGCACCTATAATTTTATAAATATACTCACTCATGGACTTTTATCACCCAATAACTTGTTATTCGCATTATCACCTTTGGTATCTAATTGCTCCATACCTACCTTAAGAAAAAAGTTATCACTATGTTGTCTAGCCTTTTTCTTGTTTTCTGGCTTCTGCCGATATTGGCGATAATATGCTTTCCGTCCTTCATCAATTAATGCTTGAATCTCGGTATCATTTTTCACATATTCACCACATTTCTTGTCAATTTTCTTTTATTTTATTTTGCATAATTTGTGTGGTTTTTATGCATACTATGGACTTTTGTATACAATTAATAAGACATGGTTGTATATCTTTATGTCACCATAGTTAATCAGCATAACGTATTATTGGTGACACAAAAAAGGGCTAGACGTATCAACGGTTCTAGGTGAACTGTCACCAAGTCACCAACGTTTTCTATAAATAAAATGGTAAGATTCAATCCCAGTTGAAAAAGCAGTATTATTTATTTAAATTAAAAATAATTTTTTATCGTATAAATTGGTGTCTTGGTGACAAATGTGATTAGAAACCTTGAGATAACAGCCTTCCATATTGTCACTACCACGTCACCAACCTGACACCAGTAAAATGTTTGTGACAAAAAGCAAAAAAAAAGAGCACCCATATTTTTGAGTGCTTAATTTTTTAATCCAAAAATCCGTTGATTACTATTGCCGTATTTTTCTATACGCTTCCACCCTAAATGTTCATAACCCAATGAAGTTAAAATGCTAATAATACGATTGGAATCTTTTCGTGTAGGCTTCTTCTTTAAATCTTCTGTCATTATTTCATCCCATATCTGACGAACACACACTTCTCCATGCTCTTTCACGTATTCATCAATTTCCCCTTCAAGTGGGTCAACATCTTTGAAATTCTTATATACTTCCTCTGCTTGTTCCTGAATTTCAGCATCAATATATGTGAAGTATCCTTGATCATAATACACTTTTGCTTCAGCCCAAATTTGAGCCACAACTTCTGGTGTTAAATCCGTGAATGGATTATATTTTCTTTCCTTGCTACACTTAATAGGAAAACGTCTTCTCTCTCCTGTTTCATCGGTTAACACTTCATTTTTATTAGAAGTTCCATAAAAAACGGTGTGTCGTTTATGACTTGTAGCTTTCCCACGTTCATAGGCTCCTCTATAAATATCATCACAACTTGAAATGAACGCTTTAACCTCTTCATCACTTTTCCCATTAAACGCTTTCAATTCTGGAAATTCACAAATCCAAACATTAGCCAAAATTTCACCTGCAATTTTTGGTTCTAAACTTCTTAAAGAATCCGTGAACCAATTTTCATTTGCCAGTTTAAAGCCAATTACACTTTTTCCTATACCTTTTTCGCCAATAAGCACGGGAACAATTTCAAACTTACAGCCTGGTTCATAAATACGCTTAACTGCACCAGTAAACCAGCGTTTTGTGACTTCCTGTGTGTAAATAGAGTCCTCTGCACCTAAATAATCACAAAAAAAAGTCGGTACTCTGATTTCTCCATCCCATTCGGCTGATTCTATGTATTCCTTAACTGGATGATACCATCTTTTACGAACTACATGGATAAAAGCATTATGTATCATGTTTCTTCCTTTGAAATTCCACTTTGTAGCAAACCAATGTTCCAATTGGTTGTAATCAGAAGATAGCCATGTTTTTTCCTCTCCATTTCTCCATTGTAAATCCCCATGAACCTCACATTCTAATGTGAATTCGTTAAAACGAATATCACCTATTGTATTTTCAAGAATCAATTCAGTATTTCTTGCATTACTTAGTGGGGTTCCATACTTATTAAGTTCCAAAGCCGCTTGCCAATCCTCACCATCATTCTTAAATGAAGAATTTCTTTCTGGTTTCCATTTATAAGCCGAGTTAATTATTTTTATTAATTGTTTTTCTGGAAAATCTGTTTTATCTAAGACAAAATATTCATAAATCAATTTCATTGATTTCTCAGCATCTTCTTTAGGAATTTCCCAAGCATTCAGTCGTGCTGCAAAATGATATAAATTGTCATCCCTGCTACCATTTTGAATAGGTATGGGAAATTCATAATCGTCTTTTTGTCTTCTAATAGGACGTAAAAAGAACGGCAGTTCATCCAAGTCTTCACTTTGAGAAAGGATATAGCGATCTTCAGTGTTATGAGTAGGAAAAACAATATATCCATTCGTTGTTCCTACACGTGTATCAATAGCAATACCTATCTGTGTGAAAAATTTTGAAATCTGTTTAACTAATTTTGTATCCTCCTCATCTGCCTTAAAAACAAATTGAAATCCTCTCGGTGTCTTAATACAGTGATGGCGAATACCTTCTTTATCTAGCAATGTTTTTAGAAGGACTCCTGAATTGGAATCATCAACATCAATTACTATATAACCTTCAGGAATAACGACACCAATCCAGCCATTTAAAGTCAACCATCTTGTTATTTCTGATTCACTTGTTAAATACGTCCATTCCCTACCTACTGGCGTTTTAGCGTCATTATAATCCTTACTGAAATTTTTTATTGAGAAGCCTTTTAATTTTAATATTTTTGCACCAGGCATTATTTTTTCTACAATTGCTGTTATTTCTTCTTCTGAATCAAAAACTGGAATACTTAACATCAAACAAAAAACTCCTTCATTTAAAGTAATTTCTAATTCACAAGGAGCGAAATTACAACAACAAAGGAGTGTTTATATACGCTTATTTTTGATAAAAACAGGACATAATTGTATATGACATCATTTTTGTTATTGTAATCGCCTTTGGGAAGAGGTAGACACAAATTGGATGTTTAACAACTCACAGTTGGGAATCTGTGGGTTTTTCTTTTTGTCTTAGTCTGGGTTCATGTTGAGTAGGTAGCTTAAATTGATAAATTTTAGCACTTTTATGCTTGCAGGAACCACAGTAAAGTAATCCATTCTTTTGAATCCATGCTTTCTCTAGTTCCATTGCTGATACTCGTAATACCATATCAATTAATTCCTCAATCGAATAATATTCGTAGTCGTCAAGGTTAAGTGAATATTCATCATTGCAAAAATGACATTTAAAAGTACACATTGGTTTTCCTCCTTTGCCCCTTGCTGCCTGAACTTACTATTTTGTAATTTATGGTGACTTTCTTTTCTGTCTTTGTCTTTGCTTATCTATCCTCTTTTTGTTAAACATGAAAAGTCTATCATTATAGAAACAAACGATTCTTATAAATAGTGAAGGTTTTTCCATAAGATTTCCCCCCCTTCAAGCTGTCAAGAAATGAATGCCTTTAAGTTTCAACAAGCGTTGCTGTGGTTATAAAAGTTCTCCTATTCTTTTTCAAGATTTAATAATCACATTCAACATTACCGCCTTTTTTCTTAACATCTATTGACCAACGATTGATATATTTCTCTACTTCTTTACGATTGAATAACCACTTCTTGCCCACTCGCATAGAGGGAAAATTCTGATTGTATATAAATAATTTTTCTACTGTTGGTCTGCTTAAAGATAGCATTCTGCAAAGTTCCTTTGTATCTATAAGCAACGCTTGCTCCTCAATTTCTTCTACACGTTTACGAACTTCATCTAAATATAATTTTTTTATTTCTTTTTCATCTAATGTAATATTAAGCATTTGTTTAATCCTCCTTTGTCAATTTCAATATTTTTACTCTTTTCAATCGTAAACATTTGCTTATGAAAATATTTTGTAATGCATTACAATATTTATTATTGACATGAAAAACATTCAAAATAAGGTACTCTTTCTGTAATTTTTCTGGTACCTTTTCTGTAATAATACTGGCATCAAATATTCACAAAATTTAACATGGACAATCGTTTGTATAAACTATAGCTTATAGTGTAATATTTATTGTTGATAGGAGTGATATAAATTGGATTTTAAAAATTATCTCAAATCAAAAAGAGAAGAAAAAAATCTTTCGATGAATAAACTTGGAGAATTATCTGGTGTTTCTGCTATGTACATTTCACAAATTGAAAGAGGGAGGCGAGTAACTCCTTCTCCTAAAATATTAGAAAGATTGGCAGAAGGTTTAAATGAATCATATGAGGATTTAATGATGGCAGCAGGATATATTCCTGCGGAGGAAGTTATAGAGGAATTGCAAGGACACATACGAGGAGAGGATATTGAACCTCGTTCTCCAATGCCATCAGAGGCAGTAGAAGAAGGGGAAAAGCAATTTGAACTTAGTTATATTTTTGACCCCAATCATAAGATTTTTCTTGAGGACAGGCAATTAACTAGTGAAGAAATCAAAAAGATAAAAAGTGTTATCAAGATAATGTTACAGGAATGAAAGGAGATAAGGAAAAATGGCTACATTCAGAAAGTTACCCAGTGGAAAATGGCAGGCGCGTGTATCTAAGGACGGTAAGGAAAGAAGTATCGGAACATTCCGTACGAAAAAGGAAGCTGAAATTGAAGCGGCAAAAGTTGAAGAGCGAATCTATTATGGTCAAACTTTAAATGACAGAAATATGTTGTTTGAAGATGCTGTGAAAGATTGGCTTGAGCATAAAAAAGCAAGTGTTAAGGAATCAACATTTGTACAACTTGAAGTGATTATTAGAAATCACATCATGCCCACTTTTGGAGATAAAAAAATTATGACGATCAAAAGAACTGAAATAAAAAAATGGATTACAACATTCGGAGAAATAGATAAAGACGGGAATGAGAAATATTCATTTGGTTCGAGATTGAAATATCTTTCAGTTATGAAAAGTATTTTGCATCATGCTGTACATGAACTTGAAGTGCTTGAAAAAAACCCTGCCGATAAATTAAAGGTTCCTGTTCAAGATGCTGTTGCTATAAAAAAGGAAAAGGTGAAATACTTTAGCCTTCAGGAATTAAATCAATTATTGGATTTCATGAAAACGTATAAGCATCAGCGCTTTCCTGATTATCAACTATATTACATGCTTATGTTTTTCTTAAGCAAAACGGGATTAAGAATAAGTGAAGCATTAGCCTTAAGGTGGTCGGATATTGATGGTGATAAAATAACAATAGATAAACAAACAAGTCGTGACGATAATAACAAAGTGAAATTGACAACATTAAAAAACTCTTCATCATATCGCACAATAAAAATTGAAGATGAAGTATTACGTGAATTGAAGAAGTTTAAGATGAAGCAAAATGAATTGATTTTAGGAAATTCGAGGTTTTATAAAAATAATGAGGGCATAATCTTTCAAAATTATAACGGGAATTATTTAACACCTTCAATTATCCGTGAAACAATGCAAGATTATTGTAAAAAAGCAGGTGTTGATTATAAAGGCACCCACGGTTTTAGACATACACATGCTGTTCTGATGCTTGAATCAGGTGTAAGCTTAAAATATGTTTCAAATCGACTTGGGCATAAAAGCCAGCAGATACTTATCTTGATATCACCGAAAAAATAGAAGAAGACGAACTTAAAAAGTTCGCCTCCTACACTAAAAGATAAAATCAAATCGGCACGAAATCGGCACGATGATAATTTCACACTTTATAAAAACCTCTCAAACCCTTGATATAAAAAGGTTATTTCTTTTTTAACCGATAGATCCTTCCATTTCAAACTTGATCAGACGGTTCATTTCTACTGCGTATTCCATTGGAAGTTCTTTCGTAAATGGCTCGATGAAGCCCATTACGATCATTTCTGTTGCTTCTTCCTCTGAAACTCCACGGCTCATAAGGTAGAATAGCTGTTCTTCTGATACTTTTGAAACCTTTGCTTCATGCTCCAGAGAGATGTTGTCATTCAGGATTTCATTGTAAGGAATTGTATCTGAAGTTGACTGGTTATCCATGATTAGCGTATCGCATTCGATGTTGGCACGTGCACCTTCCGCTTTACGGCCGAAGTGAACGATTCCGCGGTATGTTACTTTACCGCCCTGCTTGGAAATCGATTTCGATACAATTGTTGAAGAAGTGTTTGGTGCAAGGTGAATCATTTTCGCACCTGCATCCTGATGCTGCCCTTTACCAGCTATTGCAATGGAAAGGGTCATGCCGCGTGCGCCTTCTCCTTTAAGAATAACTGCCGGATATTTCATTGTCAGTTTTGAACCGATGTTTCCGTCAATCCATTCCATTGTTGCGTTTGATTCACAAACCGCACGCTTCGTAACCAGGTTAAATACGTTGTTTGCCCAGTTCTGAATGGTAGTATAACGGCAATATGCGTCTTTTTTGATGATGATTTCAACAACCGCACTATGAAGTGAGTTGGTTGTGTAAACAGGTGCAGTACAGCCCTCTACATAGTGTACATGTGCGCCTTCATCTACAATGATTAATGTACGCTCAAATTGCCCCATATTCTCAGAGTTAATGCGGAAATATGCCTGCAATGGCGTATCAACCTTAACCCCTTTAGGGACATAGATGAACGATCCGCCAGACCAAACGGCTGAGTTTAATGCAGAAAACTTGTTGTCTGTCGGAGGGATAACCTTTGCCCAGTGCTCACGGAAAAGATCTTCATTTTCGCGAAGAGCGGAATCTGTATCCTTGAATACGATTCCTTTTGCTTCAAGGTCTTCCTGCATATTATGGTAAACAACCTCTGATTCATACTGTGCAGAAACACCTGCAAGATACTTCTGTTCTGCTTCCGGAATACCTAATTTATCAAACGTCTGTTTGATTTCTTCAGGTACCTCATCCCAGGAACGCTCAGTCTTTTCAGAAGGCTTTACATAATAGGTAATTTCATCAAAGTTTAATGACGCTAAATCTCCGCCCCATTGCGGCATAGGCATCTTATAGAAATGGTCCAGTGATTTCAAACGGAAGTCAAGCATCCACTGTGGCTCTTCCTTCAATTTTGAAATCTCTTCTACAATTTCTTTTGTCAAACCGCGTTTTGATCGGAAAATGGAAACGTCTTTATCGGCAAAACCATACTTATAATCGCCGATCTCAGGCATTTTTTTTGCCATCGTCGTATTCCTCCATTCATATAGGAAAGGGTTCACACCCAATCAATTCATAATTTTTTAGCACACAAGGCAGACGAAAAAGTTTTTAATCAAACGTTTGATTGATTTATTCCTGTTCTTCTTTCTCCGTGCCAACGCCTTTTTCCATTGCTTTCCATGCCAAAGTGGCGCATTTGATTCGGGCAGGAAATTGGGAAACTCCCTGAAGAGCTTCGATATCGCCAAGATCCAGTTCATCTTCATCATATTCTTTTCCCAGCATCATGTCTGAGAAAACCTTGGAAAGCTTTAAGGCTTCTTCAATATTTTTACCCTTGATGGCTTGGGTCATCATGGAAGCTGAGGACATGGAGATGGAACATCCTTCGCCTTCAAATTTCGCATCAGCCACTTTGCCGTCCTCAAGCTTCAGCGTCAATTGAATACGGTCCCCGCAAGTAGGGTTATTCATATTGATCGTCAGGCTGTCATCTTCAAGTACCCCTTTGTTACGAGGGTTTTTATAATGATCCATTATAACCTGGCGGTAAAGGGTATCTAAATTTTTAGAAGACATCGCTGAAATACTCCTTTGTTTTGACAAGCCCTGAAACAAGCTTATCAATATCTTCTTCCGTATTGTACAGATAGAAGCTTGCACGTGCAGTTGCCGATACCTTAAGCCACTTCATCAGCGGCTGTGCACAATGATGCCCGGCGCGGACTGCAATTCCTTCTGCATCCAATACAGTAGCCACATCATGTGGATGAACATCATCTATATTAAACGTAACGAGACCTGCGCGTTTCGAGGCTTCTTTTGGCCCATATATGGTCATTCCGTCTATAGCAGACATTTTTTCCATAGCATAAGCGGCCAGCTTGTGCTCATATGCCTCGATTTCGGCCAGGCCAATCTGCTCAAGGAAGTCAATTGCAGCACCAAGTCCAATGGCACCTGCAATAATTGGCGTACCTCCTTCGAATTTCCACGGAAGCTCCTTCCATGTCGATTCATAGAGGCCGACAAAGTCGATCATTTCACCGCCAAATTCAACCGGCTCCATTTTTTCAAGGAGCTTTTTCTTTCCATACAGAACACCAATGCCGGTGGGGCCGCACATCTTATGGCCGGAAAAAGCAAGAAAATCACAATCCAGATCCTGAACATCAATTTTCATATGTGGAGCGCTTTGAGCACCATCCACTACCATGATTGCGCCATTTTTATGGGCGATTTTTGCAATTTCCTTAATCGGATTCATAACACCAAGTACATTCGATACCTGCATGATCGATACGATTTTTGTATCGGCTGTCACAGTTGTCCTGACATCCTCAAGAGAGATAGTTCCGTCTTCCTGCAGGGGAAGGTACTTTAATGTGGCACCCGTCTGTTTCGCAACCTGCTGCCAAGGAATGATATTGCTGTGGTGCTCCATATAGGAGATCACAATTTCATCGCCTTCTGACAGGTTAGCGCGTCCGTAGCTTGCTGCAACTGTATTGATGGAAGTTGTTGTTCCTCTTGTAAAAATAACTTCCTCAGTAGACTTTGCATTAATGAATTTACGCACCTTTTCCCTGGCGCCTTCATAGCCATCGGTTGCTCTTGTGCCCAGCGTATGGACGCCTCTATGAACATTCGAATTATATTCCCGGTAGTATTTATCAATCGCCTCAATTACCGGAACAGGCTTTTGGGAAGTAGCGGCACTGTCCAGATAAACAAGAGGATTTCCATTGACTTCCTGATCCAGGATGGGAAACATTTGCCGAATCTCACGGGCATTCATTATTTTACTTTCCTTTCAATAACGGCAGTCAGCTGCTTTTTAACGCCTTCGATTGGAAGAGCATTAACAACAGGCGCCAGGAAGCCGTGAATAACAAGGCGTTCAGCTTCTTTTTGGGAAACACCGCGGCTCATTAGATAATATAGCTGCAATGGATCCACACGGCCAACTGAAGCTGCGTGTCCTGCTGTTACATCATCTTCATCGATTAATAAAATCGGGTTGGCATCCCCGCGCGCTTTTTCGCTTAGCATCAGTACGCGTGACTCCTGCTCGGCATTTGACTTGGAAGCCCCATGCTCGATTTTGCCGATTCCATTAAAAATGGATGAAGCTGAGTCTTTCATAACCCCATGCTTTAAAATGTAGCCTTCGGAATTCTTTCCGAAATGAACTACTTTCGTTGTAAAGTTTTGAGTCTGTTCTCCGCGTCCTACAACAACTGTCTTAGTATCGCCGAAAGAACCGTCTCCAACAAGGTTAGTTGTATTGTCTGAAACTGTATTGCCGTCGTTCATTAATCCAAGAGCCCATTCAATGCGGGCATCACGGCCTGCAACCCCGCGGCGGTTCACATAAGCTGTAGTTCCTTTAGCAAGTGTGTCAACCGCACCATACTGCACTCGTGCATTGGCACCTGCAATGACCTCTGTAACAATATTGAAGATGCCGTTCGCTTCCTCAACTACAGAAAGATAGTTTTCCACGTAAGTAACTGAGCTGTTATCATCAACAACAACCAATACATGGTTGAACAGGTTTGCCTCTTTATCATCATGGATATATACAGCCTGAATCGGCGCTGAAATTTCCACATTTTTCGGAACGTACAAGAACGCTCCGCCGTTTAAAAGAGCCGCATGCAAAGATGTTAAACGGTGTTCGTCCGTTTTGACGCCATCCTTCATAAAATATTTCTGAAGGAGCTCACTGTGTTCTCTTGCCGCTGTAAAGATGTCTGTGAAAATAACACCTTTTTCCTGCAGTTCTTTAGATACAGTCAAATGCGTTGGTCTATTATTGCGCTGAATATATAAATTCTGATCTCCAGCTTCTGTATCAATCAGATTTCTTACATCCTCAGGAAGGTCGTTTAGAGACGCAAAGTCTTCGCTTCCGACAATATGCTTTTCGAACTGTGTGAAGTTCCATTTATCAATTTTAGTTTTATCAGGCTTTGGCATTGGCAGGCTTTCCGCGTCTGCAAGCGCATTTAGACGGAGTTCTGTCAGCCATGCCGGCTCGCCCATATCTTTTGAAAAGGAACTAACATATTCCTTATCAAATGGTAGTTTTATTTCCGTTGTCATAGTGATCCCCCTAACGCTTACGCTTCTTGCCCAACTGTTTCGTCTTCAATGCCCAATTCTTTCTTAATCCAGTCATATCCTTCAGCTTCTAAGCGCTGTGCAAGCTCCGGTCCGCCTGATTTTACAACGCGGCCCTGCATCATCACGTGAACATGGTCAGGTGTGATGTAGTTAAGAAGGCGCTGGTAGTGGGTGATAATTAAGCATCCGAACTCTTCTCCGCGCATTTCGTTGATTCCTTTTGAAACAACTTTCAATGCATCGATATCCAAACCGGAATCGATTTCATCCAGGATAGCCATTTTAGGTTCAAGCATCATTAATTGAAGAATTTCATTGCGCTTCTTTTCTCCGCCTGAGAAACCTTCATTAAGATAACGCTGAGCCATGTCAAGGTCCATTTCTAGGAATTCCATCTTGCTGTCCATTTTGCGGATGAATTTCATAAGAGAAATTTCATTTCCTTCTTCAAGGCGGCTGTTAATTGCAGAACGTAAAAAATCGGCATTTGTTACGCCGCTGATTTCACTTGGATATTGCATTGCAAGGAACAGGCCGGCACGTGCGCGCTCGTCAACTTCCATTTCAAGAACATCTTTACCATCTAAAGTGATGCTTCCCTGTGTTACTTCATATTTTGGATGGCCCATGATAGCAGAAGATAAAGTAGATTTACCTGTACCGTTTGGCCCCATGATGGCGTGAATTTCTCCGCCT
Source organism: Bacillus sp. 7894-2 (assembly GCF_002272225.1). Lineage (NCBI taxonomy): Bacteria > Bacillati > Bacillota > Bacilli > Caryophanales > Bacillaceae > Bacillus > Bacillus sp. 7894-2. The sequence continues at coordinate 8,215 of NZ_NPDG01000040.1, read as the reverse complement.
TTAATCTCAAGGTTTACACCTTTTAGTATTTCTTTTCCCTCAATAGCAACATGAAGGTCTTTAATTGTAAGTACTGATCCTGCCATAATATATACCTCCGTCAATAAAAGAAGATTTGTAAATCGGTTTCATCCGCAAATCTCTATTCTCATTTTATTCTCATTACAATCTTATAACAAATCAAATATCATAGCAACTCTTTGAGACCATTAACAAACTTTTCAAACGAAAATGTTTAGAAAGCCTGTAGATATAGATTTTATCATATATATTCTTTGTCATCAAAGAGTGAAATTACCGGAAACCAGCATGTCCTGTCTATTTTTTCCCGGTACTGCATTTTCATGTATTGCAAAAAGAAAACCAGTGCATCATTGGCACTGGTTACTATTTACTTCATTATTATATATACCTAAAACTTAGGAATGAATTTTTCTTTCAAGATCTGCAACTAAGCGCTGGCTTTGAAGATAATCTTCTTCACGTCTTTTTTCAACTTCCATTCGAATATCATGTTTCCGGCTGTACACTTCATATCCAACTCCATGGGCAGCTTGCATAGCTTTTTCCATTTCACTCGTGTAGTTCAGCTGTAACTGACTGATAATGAATCAATCCTTTCGGTTTTTATGCTTTTCAGCATTTGTTTTACATCTAAAATCTTAACACTCACACTATACCCTGCACAAAGCGGAAAAAACCTGATTTTATTAGCAAAATAAGGAATGAGATCCGGTGAAACGCTTTCATACTTCCTATCCTTAGAATACTGGCCGAATGCTCTGGATTAATGGTTGTTTGTATAAATTTTCTGAAAAATTACCATTCCAAGAGAAAACTCCTGCTATCAAGCAGGAGAAAATTTTCAGTGATTTTGCTGATTCAATTCGGTCATGGCCTCCTGGACGAGCGTAACCGCCTGGCTCATGGCCGCTCCGCCACCAAAAGCTGCTGTTACTCCTACTGCCTCAAGAATCTCTTCTTCAGACGCCCCTTGATCAATGCAGCCTTTCGTGTGGTAAATAATACAGTATTCATCCTGAGAATATAAACTGATTCCGAGCGCGATCAGCTGCTTCTCTTTTTGGGATAAAACTCCTTCTTTAAAGCAGGCTTCTGTAAAAGCATTATAATGCTTTGCCAAATCCGGCATTTTTTCAGTAAAAACACCTAATCCGACTTTATAATCATGCAGGGCTTCTTCTATTGAGTTTGAAGGTTCATGATAATGTTCCATCGATCTCCACTCCATTTCAAATAGTATCTAGGTTAGTATGTTTGATTGCTTTTCAATCTATACGGGAAGCGGGGCTGCTGATCCACAAAAAAAACAGGCGCTGTGAACGCCTGCATTTCTGCTTTACTCAGATACCGGCACAACGGCACCTTCATATTTCTCAAGAATGAAATCCTGGATTTCCTTTGAACGAAGCACTTCAACAAGAGCTTTAATTCCTTCTTTTTCTTCATCACCTGTGCGTACTGCAATTACATTTACATATGGTGAATCTTTATCTTCGATTGCAATTGAATCTTTAAGAGGATTTAATCCTGCATCGATTGCATAGTTGGAGTTAATCAGGACTGCATCTCCTTCTCCATTATTGTAGATTTGAGGAAGAAGTGATGCTTCATATTCAGTATCAAACTTTAATTTTTTCGGATTTTCTTTGATATCCTCCATTGTTGCTTCGGTTTTTTCTACATCTTCATTTAAAGTGATAAGTCCCTCAGCTTCAAGCATGGAAAGGATGCGGCCATGGTCTGCGACTGAGTTGCTCATGATGATTGTTGCACCCTTAGGTAACTCCTCAAGGTTCTTATACTTTTTGGAATACACACCGATTGGTTCAATATGAATTCCGCCTGCATTCGTAAATTCATATCCATGCTCAGCCTTTTGTGACTCAAGATAAGGAATGTGCTGGAAGTAGTTAGCATCAAGCTCTTTAGATTCTAGAGCCTGGTTTGGCAATACATAATCCTGGAATGGTACAACATCAAGTTCAAAGCCTTTTTCTTCAAGTAATGGCTTTGCTTCGTCAAGAATTTCAGCGTGAGGGACATTGGAAGCCCCCACTGTAATCTTTTTGCTTTCTTTACTATCTCCGCCTTCACCGGCATTGCCGCCCTCTTCTGAAGTGCCGCAAGCTGCAAGCACAAGTGCAACTGCCAGCGCAAGAGCAAGTGGTAACCATTTTTTCATGTCAATCTCTCCTTATCGTTTGTCTAATTTTGTTGTAATGATATCTCCAATAAACTGGATAATAAACACGATGACTAAAATAATAACGGTCGCCATAAGCGTCACATCACTTCGGCTCCGCTGGAATCCTTCCAGATAAGCCAGATTTCCAAGCCCCCCGGCACCGATTACACCAGCCATTGCCGTGTAGCCAACCAGCGCGATAGCTGTCACGGTAATTCCCGAAACAAGGGCGGGCATTGATTCCGGAAGCAGAACCTTCCAGATGATCGTGCTTGTTTTTGCACCCATTGACTTGGCAGCTTCAATTACCCCTTTGTCAATTTCCCTCAAGCCGATTTCCACCATTCGGGCATAAAACGGGGCAGCACCAATAATTAATGCAGGCAGTGCTGCATCCTCCCCAATCATTGTTCCAAGCAGAAACTTAGTAAATGGGATTAATAACACAATCAGAATGATAAATGGAATCGAACGGAATATATTGACGAACGCTGAGATAATTTTATTGATCGCTGCATTTTCCCAGATATTCCCCTTTGAGGTCAAAAAGAGCAGCAGCCCCAAAATGGCTCCTAAAATAAAGGTTGCAATAACAGAAATAGTTGTCATATAGAGAGTTTCCACAGTAGCTTCCCACATGGAGTCCCATTTCACATTTGGAAACCATTCATTAAGCATTGGAAATCACCTCCACGCCCACCTGCTGAGAATGGATATATTCGATCGCTTTTGCAACTTCCTCTGCTTCTCCATCAACATGGATGAATAAGGTACCGTAGGAACCATTCTGCGTCTGGGAGATCTTTCCCTGAAGGATATTAACTGTTACCTGGAAGTGACGGATCAGGTTTGTAATCAATGGCTGTTCAGCTGATTCGCCGACAAATCCTAATTGGACTACTTTCCCTTTTGGATACAAATCGACCAGATGATCAATTGTTTCCTTCGTTTCTTCAGGCTCTGTCACCTGCTGTACAAACCGTTTTGTAATCAGAGCTTTTGGATTTTTAAAGACGTCCAACACAGGTCCGATTTCAACTATTCGGCCGCCTTCCATAACAGCAACCCGATGGCAGATTTTACGGATCACGTGCATTTCATGTGTAATAAGAACAATGGTTAAGCCCAGCCGTTCATTGATGTCTACAAGCAGCTCCAAAATGGAATCTGTTGTCTGCGGATCAAGGGCAGATGTCGCTTCATCACAAAGGAGCACTTTTGGATTGTTGGCAAGGGCTCTGGCAATTCCGACCCTTTGCTTTTGACCGCCGCTCAGCTGAGAAGGGTAGGCATCTTCCCTTCCTTCCAGACCGACGAGTTTAATGAGCTCGTCAACTCTTTTGAGCCTTTCCTGCCGGGAAACACCTGCGATTTCAAGCGGAAATGCTATATTTTCTCTAACTGTTCTTGACCATAACAGGTTGAAATGCTGGAAAATCATGCTTATTTCCTGACGAGCTTTTCTCAGCTTGCTTCCCTTTATCTTTGAAACCTCATTGCCTGCCACAGTAACACTGCCATGGGTAGGAAGCTCCAGCCCATTCAGCATGCGGATTAAGGTACTTTTACCTGCACCGCTATATCCGATAACACCGAATATTTCTCCTTCTTTTACCTCCAGGTTTACATCATCAACTGCTTTTACCTGCCCTTTTTTTGAAGAAAATATCTTCTGTACATCTTTTATAGTAATCAACGTGATAGTCACCTCTTTTATCGAAAGATACAGATAATAATTAATAGACTGCTTTTATTCCCTTATCTTTTACTCCTCATAGGCTTTCATGCGCAAAAGCAAAAATGCCTTTCTGCAAATGAGCAGAAAGGCATAAAGAGATTTAGTCCTTTCTCTCATCTATCAAAGCTATGCTTTGAGTGAATTGGCACCATTTCAACTAATTGACGGTTGCCGGGCTTCATAGGGCACTTCCCTCCACCTCTCTTGATAAGAGCGTTACATTCTATATTCAATTAATACTTTAAATGAATTAAGCAGTTTTATAATTACGTTTGCTATCGTATCATAGCCATTAAAAAGGTGTCAACGATGAAATTTCAAACTTTCGGAAAAAAGCGAATGGTAAATTTTCCTTCACACTTTTGCAGCAAGTGATGTGAGACCTGCAGCTGCTTCTATCGCCTGTTCCAGGTCTTCAATTAAATCTTCTGCATTTTCGATGCCGGTCGAAATCCGAATTAGATCCTCCGATACTCCCGCAGCCTTTAAACCTTCCTCATCCAGCTGCTGATGAGTCGTGCTTGCAGGGTGAATAATCAGGCTCTTTGCGTCCCCGACATTTGCCACATGTGCCCATAGCTGCAGGCTATTGATCAGCTTGGCTCCAGCCTCTCTTCCGCCAGCAATTCCAAATACAGCCACTGCCCCGGCTCCTTTTGGCAAATATTTATCTGCCAATTCTTTGTCCGGATGGCCTTCATGACCTGGATAGAGCACCCAATTAACAGCCGGATGGGCATCCAGATATTCCACTACCTTTTTGGTATTGGCAACGTGCTCCTTCATTCTCACATGCAGAGTTTCAAGACCCAGTGTGAACTGGAATGCACTTTGCGCACTCATTGCAGGCCCTAAGTCTCTTAACAGCTGTACCCGTGCTTTGATAATATAAGCAGCTTCGCCAATTGCTTCGCTATAGACAATATCATGGTAGCTCGGATCAGGCTCTGTAAAGCCTGGAAACTTAGGAGAATTCCAGTCGAATTTTCCGCCGTCTACTATAACTCCCCCCATTGTGGTTCCATTACCAAGCAGCCATTTTGTCGCAGAGTGTATGACAATGTCAGCTCCGTGTTCTATAGGCCTGCAAAGATACGGTGTAGCAAAAGTGTTATCCACAATCAGCGGCACACCGTTTTCGTGTGCAATTGCGGCAACCTTTTCAATATCCAGGATTTTCAGGCTCGGGTTTCCAATCGTTTCGGCGAAGACAGCCTTTGTTTTATCTGTAATGGCACTCCGGAAGTTTTCCGGATCCTTTGGATCGACCAGTTTCACCTTTATTCCATACTTGGGAAGTGTAACTGCAAATAAATTATAAGTACCCCCATATAAATTGGATGCGGCAACAATTTCATCACCAGCTTCGGCGATATTTAAAATGGCAAGTGTAATAGCAGACTGGCCGCTGGCAAGAGCCAGCGCACCCACTCCTCCTTCAAGCAGGGCCACTCTTTCCTCAAATACACTGACAGTGGGATTATGTATCCTGCTATAGATATATCCCGGCTCTTTCAGGGCAAAGAGATTTGCAGCGTGATCTGTATTCTTGAACTGATAAGCATTATTCTGATAAATCGGAACCGCTCTCGCGCCAGTTACAGGGTCAGGCTTCAGCCCCCCATGTACTCCAATTGTTTCAAAACGGTAATTTTTCTGTTTGTCCGTCATCGCTATCTCTCCTCTATAAAAAAGATTGTATTTCATTTCGAAAAGCTGAAAAACCCTCTTCATAAGAAGAGGGCTGTATCGACTCTTCTTATCTTCCAGAGCATTCTGCTCTGCTGGATTTAGCACCGTGTACTTTACCGGTTGCCGGGCTTCGCTGGGCCAGTCCCTCCGCCTCTCTTGATAAGAATATTCAGTTAATTAATATTAAAATGATATTATCATACTATTAAAAAAGCGGTCAAGTATTGTGCAATGAAATTTTCCCTAAACAGAAAAAAGACTCGAGCAGCAACTTTTTTCTGTAAGTAGTTTCCGTCAAAATTTCATTTTTTCATTCGACAAAATCCGAAAGGCAATGCCTGTTTAATTGGCATTGCCTTTTCATTTCCCGAGAAATATGTCAGATCATACTATTTTCACAGAGGCGGCTGCAGTTTTTGTCTTTTTATAGCCTCTGAATACAAAGAAAAAGTAGAGAGAGCCAATCAAGTATAAAGAAGCTGTAATGGTGAATACGAGTGCATATCCCCAATAATCTCCATATCTCATGACGATTCCTGTTGAAACCGGGCCCATTACAGCCCAGCCCAGATTGAACACCATCTGATTGACTGAGTTTGCCAGTCCTTTCATCGAATCATTTACCTTTGACATCATCAATGACATTTGTATAGGATTTCCCGCATTCATCAACGCCTGCCGGAACAAAAAGCCGATGGCAGCCAGCCAAAGGTTTTCAGTATAAGCGGTTAAAAGCAGGAAAGGAAGTGACATGAGCTGCAGGATCACAACGGCTTTAACCTCTCCCACTTTTCTTACCACAACCGGTCCGATAATCATGGCAAAGGCCGTGGCAGCCTGCCCTAATGAAATAATCATGCCAATAGCTGAATTGGAGGCTTCAAAGCGGTCAGCGAAGTACAGATTCAGATACGGAATAACAAGTCCTGCGCCAATTCCAATCAGAAGCTGAGCAAAAGCAAACATCGCGATAATTTTCACACCATCATTTTTAGCTGAGAGATTCTTGAATGACCAGCCTTTTATGCTCTTTGCATCGTGTTGATCTTTCGAAACCTCTGCGAAACGCAAAATTGGAAATAAGCCGGCTATGAAAAACACACTTCCAATCAGAAGGGTAATGCGAATGCTGGTGAGCTGATCCGTAAACAAAGAAAATACATCCGTTAAGATGCCACCGCTTAAGTTCCCGATCACATTTGCGCCCGTCATTATAGCAAAATGAATACTGAATAAATGAACCCTTTGGTCGGCCTTTGAATTTTCAGCCAGCCATGGTATGCCGGATACCTGAAGAAAGGCTGTTGTCAGCCCGGTCAAAAATGCAAAAATAATCAGGAGTTCCTGCATGTCAACTAAACTTCTGAAAAGCATAACTGCACCTGTTGCAACTGCACCAAACATCATCGCTTTTTTTCTGCCAATTCGGTCGCTGGCGATCCCTGCCGGCACAAGAATCAGTGCTGTCGCGAGAGCAGTCATGGATATGATTTGTCCATTAACACTTTCTGAGTAGCCGAGCTCTCTTATGTAGAAATTATAGATGACCATGAATATCCCAAAACCAATTTGTGTAAGAATATTCGCCATAAAAGCCAATTTTATGTTGCGGTTATAGCCTTTAAACTGACCAGCCCACTCCCTGTAATATGCCATGCGGATCCCTTCCTGCACTGTATGATTTTTATTTCGATTCCCTAAGTATCATACTCTTTCGGAATGGATTTGTAAATATATTTCGAATAGTGAAAAGGCGTTTTCAAACATGCAAAAAACCAGGCTGCTTTGCTCCTGGTTTCTGCTAATCGATGCTTCTGATTTTATCCAATAAATAGGGTACGGATCGGAAAGCATATAATTTTTCATGTAAAATTCTTTTTCTGAAGATGAGGAGACAGGGTACGCTTTCCACTCCCCATTTTTCAGCCAATTGCGGCATATAATTTAAGTCCGCTTTCCCCATTTTTTGATCTGGCAGCAATTGTTCTGTTACTGCCAGCATCTTTCCTGCCATCTGGCAGGTTCCGCACATAGGCGTATACAAATAGATAAGAATCGTCTCTTCTCCGCTAATCGCTTCCTCAATGTCCTGCTGCGACCATTCCTGCATTTTATCATCCTTACTTTATCTGTCCAGATATTGTGTATAAACGTCAATGTTAGCCCCGAGCAGCACTGTTGCCAAATGGTGCTCCGGTGCTGTTGCTACTTCTCTGTACATTCTATCGATGTATAGATGCTCTGCCTCTGGAAATTCCCTTTTGAATTGTTTTCTCAGCTTTTCACCTGCTGAATCTGCATCTACCAATATATATACATCCTTATCAAACAGTGTGTCAATTAATTCATCCAGTTTGGTAATGCTTATTGTTCCATTTGTGCAGATAATTTCAACGTGCTCTCTTATAATGCTTTTAACCTTTGTTTTATCTGACTTTCCCTCGACAATAATCACTTTTTCCGGAATTCCATCGTTCATCGTCATCACCTGAAAGGAGTTATTTTGAAACTGTTCGTTAAAGCTAGGGCTTGTTCTCTCTTAGATTTTGTTAGATATAAATAAAGCCCGTTGATTT
>NZ_NPDG01000039.1:0-8481 GCF_002272225.1 Bacillus sp. 7894-2 | reverse complement strand
TCAACTCAGAAAATGAAATTTTTTAATGCAACAAACTTTATAAGAACAGCAAAGTTAAAAGCCAGTCATGCAGTGGTTTTTATCTTAATATATTCATTATTCTCGGTTATGGTGTGAATCTCCTGCCCATTTTGATGGTTAGGGCTATGCTGATTTTGTATATTCCTTATCCAGTTTAGGAAACGAATTGTTTTTGATGAAAAATATTTATATTTTATTGTATGCCCGCTCAAATTGCTTTAGCCTATTAAATAAACAGCGGAAGTCATTCCGCTGTTTACAGTAGTCAGCACCAGCCGCCTTCGTCACAGTCTGTGTAGCGCGCTTGAGCTTGATCCGGGACGGAGACATTCTGGTATATTTTTTGGTGTTCGGTTTCAAAATGATGGGACAAGTTGAAAGAAGATCCTTCCGGAAGGCTGATTTGTCCAATTTTTTCGTTTTCAAGATAAAGATCTATCCCATCATTATTGTTAAATTTGCCGACGACCCGGTCAGTTATATCGATTTTCTGCTGCTTCAATGTCATGGGTAATCATTCCTTTCATGCATCTGGGTACCCATAGTTTTGCCATGTCTCTGTAAAAGAAAAATAGCAAATAAAGGTAAGAACAAAAAAACAGATGCAGCTGGACATGATATACCCTAAAAGACGCAAAAAACCGGTTCGGAAGTGAACCGGCTCTCTAATTAGTCTTCGTTTGTCATTTCTTCATATTGCTCAGCAGTCATCAGGCTTTCTACTTCGCTCAAATCTGAAGGTTCCACCACAACCATCCATGCTTTTTCATATGGAGATTCGTTTACGAACTCAGGGTTGTCGTTAAGGTCTTCATTTACTTCTACCACTTTACCGCTTAGAGGCGCATAAAGTTCAGAAACTGTTTTTACAGATTCTACGCTTCCGAATGGTTCGTTGGCACTTAGCTCATCGCCAACTTCTGGAAGCTCAACGAATACGATGTCACCAAGTTCTGATTGCGCGAAATGCGTAATCCCAATGCGGACTTTCCCATCTTCTGTTTTTACCCACTCATGCTCTTCTGAATAACGTAATTCTTTTGGTGTGCTCATTATGTATCCCTCCATATTAATATTTCAATTTATGATCAGTAAATCGATCTCATGGTTAATGATGGCATCCAGCTATTAGGAAAGCCATGTCTTTTCATATTCCTCTTCTTTGAAGCCAACTGTTACTTTCTCTCCATCTGTCAGCAGCGGTCGCTTGATCAGCATGCCGTCTGTTGCCAAAATGTCGAGCAGTTCTTCATCTGAAGAGGTTTTTACTTTGTCCTTCAAACCGAGCTCCCGATATTTTTGGCCACTCGTATTAAAGAACTTCTTTAGTTCCAAATCGCTCTTTTTATAAAGCGCTTCAAGTTCGCTTCGTGAAGGCGGATTCTCTGTTATATGTATTTCTTCATAGGACAGATTATGTTCGTCAAGCCATTTCTTGGCCTTACGGCATGTCCCGCATTTAGGATACCAATAAAAAGTCAACGCCATTTTTTCACCACCCATTTTAGCAAATTCAGGCTTATCCAAAATTGCTGCCTTTTAATTGAATAGTAACATAAAAGGGTGACAAAGCATAACCTTGATCACCAATTTAATATTCGACATTTTTCTATTTGTTCCTGCATGCCGGAAAAAGTTTTTGAAAGTATATTTTTACAAAAATAAAGCCCCCTTCATCGGAAGGGAGCTAAGTCAGTTTAAACTGTAAAACGTTCAGCATCGATCAGTTTTTCCGATACTTCACGCTTCTTTGTAATCACGTTGACTGGTGTGTGGCGTGTGAATTTGCGCAGTGCAGACATCATCATGCGCAGTGAATCGCCGTTTTCTACTGCCACAAGTGTTTCCTTTGCATCCTGCTCAATTTCGTTAAATGCCTCCTGGCAGAAGATTTGAGTGTACAGAAGCTTTTGTTTGCTCTTTTCAAGGCCAGCTTTTTCAATAGCCTTTTCAGTGCGAAGAACAACAGATTCCATTGCATAAGCATTCGAAATAATATCCGCAATGTTTACGAGTACTTCCTGTTCTTTATCAAGAGCCTTTCCATACTTTTGTGCTGCCAGACCAGCAGCAAGCAGTCCGATTTTCTTCGCGTTCTTAACCAGATATTTTTCCTGCGCAAGCGGCTCGTCACCAGGCTCTTCAGGCATCATCATCATGAGCTCTTCCTGCAGCGCCTGGGCTTTCTGGAATAACGGAAGCTCTCCTTTTAGAGCTTTGCGGAGGTACGTGCCTGGCACTAATAGACGGTTGATTTCGTTTGTTCCTTCGAAAATACGGTTAATGCGTGAATCACGGTAAGCTCTTTCAATCTCATACTCAGCCATGAAACCATAGCCCCCGTGGATTTGAACACCTTCATCTACTACGTAGTCGAGGACTTCCGTATTGAAGAATTTATTCATGGAGCACTCAATGGCATATTCAGCAATTGACTTTGCGACTTCCTTGCCATCTTTTATTTCTTCATCTGTAAGCTTGCTCATACGGTCCTCGAACAAACCTACTGTACGATACACTGCACTTTCCGCTGCATAAATTTTGGAAGCCATAGTGCCCAGTTTTTCTTTAGTCAAGTTAAATTGAGAGATAGGTGTTTTAAACTGCTGGCGCTGGTTCGCATACTGAACAGCCAGTTCGAATGCACGCTTCGCTCCCCCAACTGCTCCTACACCCAACTTATAGCGGCCAATATTTAAGATATTAAAAGCAATCACATGGCCCTTGCCGAATTCACCCAGCAGGTTTTCCTTAGGCACCTGAGCATCTTCTAGAATTAATGTACGGGTAGAAGAGCTCTTGATACCCATTTTCTTTTCTTCAGCCCCTACAGATACACCAGGAAACTCTCTTTCAACGATGAATGCAGAGAAGTGTTCGCCGTCAATTTTTGCGTATACAACGAAAACATCTGCAAAGCCTGCATTTGTAATCCATTGCTTTTCACCATTCAATACATAGTGTGTGCCCTCAGCATTTAGCTTGGCGGTTGTTTTTGCCCCAAGAGCGTCAGAACCTGAGCTTGGCTCTGTCAATGCATAAGCGGCAAGCTTTTCGCCTGTAGCAAGTTGAGGAAGGTATTTTTGCTTTTGCTCTTCATTACCGAATAGAACAATCGGAAGGGAACCGATGCCGACATGTGCGCCGTGAGAGATAGAAAATCCGCCTGCACGCGCCATTTTCTCTGCAATAAGTGCTGAGCTTACTTTATCTAAAGCAAGTCCGCCGTATTCTTCTGGAACATCTGCGCCTAATAGGCCAAGATCCCCAGCTTGCTTCAATAGTTTTACCGAACGGTCAAATTCATGGTTTTCAAGATATTCAATTTGCGGTACAACTTCATTCACTACATAATCTTCAGTCGTCTTAGCAATCATAACCTGCTCATCTGTATAGTCCTCAGGTGTAAAAACCCGGTCATAGGAAACATCTTCGATTAAAAAGCTTCCGCCTTTGATAAGATTTTCAGTTTGATTTGACATTTACTTTCCCCCATTCTGTTTTTGCGGTGAAAAGCCTGTGGCTTCTCTCCAATTTTTGATTCATCTTATAAAAGTTCAAATACTCCGGCTGCGCCCATGCCGCCTCCGATGCACATTGTTACAACTCCGAATTGCTGATTACGGCGTTTCATTTCATGAATTAGAGACAGAGTGAGCTTGGCTCCGGAACAGCCCAGCGGGTGCCCGAGTGCAATAGCGCCTCCGTTAACATTTACCTTCTCTTCATCCAATCCCAGCTCACGGATAATTTGAATGGATTGGGATGCAAAAGCTTCATTCAATTCAAATAAACCAATATCCGAAAGCTCCAGCCCTGCAAGCTTTAATGCTTTGGGAATGGCCACAACCGGGCCGACACCCATGATCTCAGGAGGAACACCGCCTACGGCAAAGCTTCTGAATTTAGCCATTGGCTTCAAACCGGATGATTCTGCCTTTTCCCGGTCCATAACCATTAGGGCTGCTGCTCCATCACTTGTCTGCGATGAATTTCCGGCTGTGACACTTCCGGTTACCGAGAATGCGGGACGCAGTTTTCCAAGTGATTCAATTGTGGAATCTGCACGAACACCTTCATCCTGGCTAAATTGGATTGTTTTTTCAATCAGCTTATTGTCTTTTCCAACAGATCTGAACGTTACGTCTACAGGTACAATTTCATCTGCAAATTTGCCTTCCTGGATTGCCTTAGCAGCCTTCTGATGACTTCTGACAGCAAATGCATCCTGGGCTTCACGTGTAATGCCATACTTTTTTGCAACCTCTTCAGCTGTATGTCCCATACCCATATAATATTGAGGAGCTGTTTCCGCCAGTTTGGCGTTCGGGCGGACTACATGCCCCATCATTGGCACCAGGCTCATAGATTCTGCTCCGCCGGCGATAATTGTATCTGCATGGCCAATCATGATTTTTTCAGCTGCATAGGCAATAGCCTGCAGGCCTGAAGAACAATAGCGATTGATCGTTATCCCCGGAACTTCGTGTGAAAGTCCGGCAAGGGCACCGATATTCCTGGCCATGTTCAGCCCCTGTTCTGCTTCAGGCATCGAACATCCGATAATTAAATCATCGATATTTCCTTCATAATTCCCTGCACGCTTTAGGGTTTCTTTTACTGCGAGCGCGCCTAAGTCATCCGGCCTGACATTTGCAAGCGTACCTTTTTTGGCTTTTCCGACCGGTGTCCTGGCACCTGAAACTATAACCGCTTCTCTCATCATGTTCCCTCTCTTTCTATTAATGTCCCACTCTATCACTTAATTGCGCAATGGTTTCCCTTTTAAAAGCATGTGCTGCATGCGCTGCTGTGATTTTGGTTCCGCAACAAGGCTAAGGAATGCTTCGCGCTCCAAGTCAAGCAAGTATTGCTCATCAACTTCTGTTCCGTATGGCACTTTTCCGCCTGCAATTACATAGGCAAGCTTTTTGGCAATTTTCAAATCATGCTCTGAGATATAGCCGGAGTAAAGCATTGCCTGTGCTCCAAGCAGAAGGGTTGCATAACCGGTTTCACCGACAACAGGCACCTTTTTGCGGACAGGAGGCTTATAGCCTTTCTCATGCAGGGCAAGAACAGCCTGCTTTGCATCATAAAGGAGATGATCCCCATTCACACTTATGCCATCTGCCAGGTTCAGGAAGTTATTGTCTCTTGCTTCCTCGCCAGAAGTTGAAACCTTTGCCATTGCAATCGATTCAAACACTTTATTCGCAACCTTTTGAAGGTCAAATTCCACACCATTTGGCATATTTTCAAGATACTTCAAATAAAGCTCCTTGTTTCCGCTTCCTCCCGGGATCAGGCCGACACCCACTTCAACGAGCCCCATATATGTTTCGCTTGATGCCTGAATATGTGCAGCAGGCAGACATACCTCAGCCCCGCCGCCAAGTGTCATGCCAAATGGAGCGGCAACAACCGGCTTCGCGCTGTACTTAATTTTCATCATGGCATTCTGGAAGTGGCGGACAACCATATCCAGTTCATAAATATTGTCATCCTGCGCTTCCATAAGAATCATTCCAAGGTTGGCACCTACACAGAAGTTCTTGCCCTGATTCCCGATTACAAGCCCTTTGTAGTTCTTCTCCACTTCATCTACCGCAAAGTTGATCATCTGGATAATATCCAATCCAATAGCATTGCTTTGCGAATGGAACTCAAGCAATGCAACCCCATCGCCTATATCAACAAGGCTTGCACCGGTATTCTTTTTGATAACACCTTTTTGCTTCTTAAGCTGTTTTAAATTAAGTACTTTAGGGTTTTCCTCGATTAATCTGTACTCGCCATTATGATAAAAATATTTCCGTCCCTCTTCTTCTTTGTAGAAGGAATTAATGCCTTTTTCCAGCATCTCTTTTACCCATGCCGGCACTTCTTCGCCTGCTTCCTCCATTTTTCGAACCGCTTTCTCTACTCCAATGGCATCCCAGGTTTCAAACGGGCCCAGTTCCCAGCCAAAGCCCCATTTCATCGCACGGTCTATCGCTGTCACATCATCAGCTATTTCGCCGTGAAGCTGTGCTGAATAAAGAAGAGCCGGGCTGAGTATGTTCCACAATAATTGGCCGGAGCGATCATCTGAGTATACAAGCGCTTTCAATTTCCCCGCAGTGCCTTTTGCCTGTTTGGCCAGTTCAGTCGAAGCTGTCTTAAGCTTTTGGCGCGGGCCATATTCCAAAGTTTCCGGATTCAGCTCCAGAATCTCTTTGCCTTTTTTCAGGAAAAACCCTTGACCTGTTTTGCTTCCGAGCCAGCCTTTTTCCTGCATCACCTTCATGAAGTCAGGAACTTCAAAAACAGCCTTTTCTTTCCCGTCCACCTGGTCATAAACATTGTTTGCCACGTGTATAAATGTATCAAGCCCTACTACATCAAGTGTTCTGAAGGTAGCACTTTTCGGACGGCCAATCAGCGGACCTGTTATGGAATCCACTTCGCCTACACTGTATCCGCCCTTAAGCATCTCCTGCACTGTAACCAGCAGGCCATACGTGCCGATCCGGTTGGCAATAAAGTTTGGTGTATCTTTTGCTTCAACTACACCTTTTCCCAGTACATCTTCGCCAAACTGCTTCATAAATGACAGCACTTCAGAAGAAGTTTTTTTAGTAGGAATAACTTCAAGCAGCTTTAAGTAGCGGGGAGGATTAAAGAAATGTGTTCCAAGGAAGTGTTTTTGAAAATCTTCCGAGCGCCCTTCTGACATTGCTTCAACAGATATCCCTGAGGTGTTGGAGCTGACAATGCTCCCTGGCTTACGATGCTGGTCTACTTTTTCAAAAACCTGTTTCTTGATGCTGAGGTTTTCCACAACAACTTCAATAATCCAATCGACATCCTTCAGACGCTCCATGTCATCTTCAAAGTTTCCTGCCTCAATCAAAGCCATTTTCTTTTTAGAAGTTAATGGGGCGGGCTTTTGTTTTAACAGCTTTTGTCGGTTCCCTTCACTGATTCGATTGCGGACTGCTTTATTTTCAAGGGTAAGCCCCTTCGCCTTTTCGGCATCCGTTAATTCGCGAGGCGCGATATCCAGTAAAAGTGTTGGAATTCCGATATTGGCCAGATGGGCTGCGATCCCCGATCCCATGACTCCTGAGCCTAAAACTGCCGCCTTTTTTATTTGTTGGATCAACTTTGTTTCCCCCTTTTGCTTTTTTGAATGAATACTCATTCATTTTATTTTCAAAAAAAATATGCTTCTCTTCTGAATGAGTTCTGTTAATTATAACTATAAAATATTTGCAAAATTTACGCAATGATTTTAAGCGGAAATTTAAAAATGTTTTGAAATTTTATATTGTCTCAGCTGTAATTTTTTTGTGCAATTTGTGATAAGTGTTTTGGACACTCTAAAAAGGAAACATTTTTAATTCGTGAGCGGAGGTGAAAGAAATGGGAAAAATGAAAAAAGATCCTTCTAAGGCAGGAGTCAGCGCTGCTAGTGTCCAGGGAGATGCAGGCCCGACTGTTGAGAGGGAAGGACCTAAGAAAAGAAATAGCCAAAATAATCAATATAAGCGATGAGCCGTTTTTTTTGAAAACAGGCTGCCTTCGGTCTTTTTATAGTATGCATTATGCAGATAGGTAAATCATCTGCCGCAGAATAGCAAACGTTTTTCAGAGGCAAGATATGTTCAAATAACGCTATTAGAATTGGAGGAACAAATTATGCAGCAGCAAAATATGAACATGCAGAATCAGCAGGGCATTATGCAGCAGCCTCCTGCTGTCATTTCCACTAAAGATGCCCTTTACTTAACAGACATGCTTTCATGGAATCTTCTGGCCTGCAAAAAAGCGCATTTTTACGCGCAGCAATGCCAGGACCAGGAGCTAAAAACACATTTCGAGCAGTGCGGTCAAATGCATCAGCGTCACTATGAACAGCTGCTTGTTCATTTAAACCAGCAAAGTCAGCAAAACTTTATGGGAATGCAATAGGAAGGAGCATTGAAAATGAACCAGAACCAGAATCCCAATACGATTCAAAATCCCGAAACACAGGTAAATAAAACACCGCAAATGAATGAGCGGGATTTTACAAATGATATTCTGTCTACTGAAAAATATATGACAGATGCCTATTCAGTTGCCTTAAATGAGGCAAGCCACCAGAACCTCTATCAGGATATTCTTGCAGCATTCAATGAAACCCAAAACCAGCAGAGAGAATTTTACAATCTAATGTTCAAAAAAGGCTGGTATAAGGTTGAAGCTGCAGATCAGCAAAAGCTCCAGCAATCTTATCAGCAGTTCCAGGGCTATACGAATCAATTGCCATATGGCAATGGCCAGATGCAATAGGAAAAGCGGAAGCGCCTTGTCCACGAAGGAACGCAGACTAAGAACGCCACGTCCTGTGGCAACGTCTGCATGACCCGCATCCTGCGGCCCTCAAGCACAAGTCGAGCCTCACGGAAAGGCGTTCTTTGCCTTTTTGGGAGG
>NZ_NPDG01000038.1:0-41182 GCF_002272225.1 Bacillus sp. 7894-2 | reverse complement strand
GAGCTAGACAAATATCGAATTTGCAATATGCTAAAAAACCGCTGCTTTTAATGGCAGCGGTTGTTTTAAATATAAAGTATCTTTACTGTTTTTTGCTTCTCATCTCTTCATTCAATGTTTTAATTTCAGCTATCAGTGTTTTCATTTCATCTTTCGCATCAGGATATGTATCATTCCAGTGCTTGGCTAAAGGCGGCATGGATTTCGCAATAAAAGAATAAAGTGCCCAAGCTTCAACCTTTTCTTTTAACTCCGGAGTGGCCTCGCCGATTAGGAGTTCGGTATATTTTTCAAGCAGGCCATCCAGCTGTTCCTTCAAACGATCATTCATCAGGAATCCTCCTTTTACTGGTGCAGGAAAGTGGACAAGTCCCGCATCGTTTACCGCTGCTGGTCAAGTAGGAGTAGCAGCATGTTTTTCTGGGCCGCACCATTTCCCCGGTGTTTTCACTCAATATTTTCCTGTTGTCAAATTTCTTTAAGGGATTGGTATTTTCATCCCCGAATAAATTGCCTGGAGCTTCCTCCAGGATAAACCGATAATCTTCAGCCGCTCTTTCCGAATGTGTTTCCAAGGGTAAAATCTTTTCGTAAAGCCAGAACAGATAAATCGCTATATTCTCCCAAAGAATAAGTTTAGAGACTTTTGCTTCGCCAGCTATTCTATTGATCACCTGAAAGATATGGCCATTAAAAAGAGTTCTCACTGCATCCTCTCTCCATTGATCCCTATCTGTCCCGGCGCCTTGACCCTGAAGGCTGTCAAAACGAAAAACCGGAAGCCACAGACCGTCTCTTTCCTGACTGACAAATGTTATATTTTCATGCCTGATATCCAATTTCACGTTCCAGGACGTCATGCAATACAAGTAAATGACAGGCAGAAAGGCATACCTTTTGATTAAAATAGAAGCTGCCGTTTTGTTATCAGGTGCTCCTAAATGGTTCTTCACTTCTTTCAGATACGCACTCGTTTGAGATGAATCCAGCAAATTTTCCACTTTAATGGTTAAAGGAGAGCTTTCTCCTGAATTCCGGGCAAGCCTGAATTGCCCGAGAGCTTCTGCCTGTTCTCCTGTTAATTTAATCATCCCTGAAGTCCTTGCCCCTTTAAAATACATCTCCCTTTCCCATAGGGGATGCAAAGCGGTGTGCCGAATAACGGGTCTATCGTCACTTCGCATTCCATGCCAAACACGTTTTTAACCAATCCGCAATTAATGACATGTTCCGGCTTGCCCTGAGCAAAAACCTTTTGATCCTTTATCGCAACAATATTATGAGCATAGCGGCAGGCCAAATTCAAATCATGAAGCACCATGACAATGGTACGCTGCTCCTTTTCATTCAGCTCGAATAATAAATCAAGGATTTCAATTTGATGTGTCATATCCAAATAGGTTGTTGGCTCATCCAGCAGAATGGTATCTGTATCCTGTGCCAGAGTCATGGCAATCCAGGCCCTCTGACGCTGCCCCCCTGACAGGGAATCGACTGTCCGGTCTTTCAATTCTTCCATTCGTGTTGCCTTCAAAGCATTTCTGACTTTTAACTCGTCTTCAGTAGACCATTGCTTCAGCCATGTTTGATAGGGGTATCTTCCCTGTTTGACAAGCTGAAGAACAGTGAGACCTTCCGGAGCTAAAGGAGATTGAGGCAGAATCGCCATCTTTCTGGCAACATCTTTCGTGGAAAGTTTAGCTATAGCCTCACCTTCCAATAATACAGCACCAGATTTCGGCTTTAGCAGCCTGGCAATAGACCTTAGTAATGTCGATTTCCCGCAGCCATTTCCACCAATAAATACAGTGATTTCCCCTTTAGGTATTTCCAGGTCCAGTTCATTAATAATAATGGTGTCTCCATATGACAAGGTTAAGTCTTTGGTAGCGATTGCTTGCCCTGCTGTCATCTCTGCCCTCTCCTTTTCCTAATATTTATATCTATAGGCTCTCCAGTTGCCTGTATCATACGAGTTTCAAGCTTTTCCAGTTTATGCGTTTCTTGTCTTGAAAAGCAGGTAAATAAAGTAAGGTGCGCCGATGCTGGCTGTAAACACCCCCGCCGGAATCTCAAGCGGCGAGAACAAAGTCCTGCCTATCAGATCGGCTGCCATGACCAGGATTCCGCCAATCAGAGCAGAAGCCGGAAGCAAAGCGCCAAAAGCAGAGCCTACCATCCTTCGTGCCATATGAGGAGCCATTAAGCCGACAAAGCCTATCCCTCCACCGAATGCGACAGCTCCGCCAATTAATGCCGTGCTGACCATCAGCAGCAGAAACCGGTATTTCTGTACAGTGCTGCCTACACCCATGGCAATATCATCGCCAAGTTCCTGGATATTGACATTACGCGAGAGAACAAACGCCAGTACCAGAAACACGAGCGTCCATGGGACTAAAATTGCGACATTATCCCAATTTGAGCCGTAAACTGTCCCGGTTATCCAGATATTCGCCTGGCTTGCCTGATAAATTGGCCCAAATACCATCATCAAAGTGGTCAGTGCCTTCATTAAGCTTGCAAGCCCAATCCCAATTAAAACAAGGCGTATTGGCGACACTCCATCCTTGTAGGCCAGAAAATAAACAAGGAAAGCCAAAATAGCAGCACCCGCAAAAGCTGCAAGAGGCATCCAATTAATACTTACTGTTAATGCATTGTTTTTGTCACTAAAGAAAGCAAGAAACCCTACAACTGCTACAGATGCTCCCCCTGTAATCCCGATAATATCAGGCGATGCAAGCGGATTTCTGATAATTCCCTGCAGGATGCCCCCCGCTGCAGCAAGCGCCATTCCCACCATTAAGGCAACGATGATTCTTGGCAGTCTGAATGATTGAATGATCAGCCTATCCATATCCGAACCACCGCCAAAGAATACCTGGACTACCTTTAGAGGGCTAATTTTCATTTCACCCGTGCCGGTGCTGATTACGAATACTCCAGCAGCAGCTGCTGCCAATAATAAAAATGTGATAAGTGCTTTCCGATTTACTAAAAAAGATATCTTATCGCCAAAAAGGCGCAGATTATAATATTTTTTCATTATTTATTGAACCCCCTTCTGGCAATATACACAAAGAAAGGAGTTCCAATAACGGCGGTCATGACGCCGACAGGTACTTCCTGCGGCATGATGATGTACCTGGATGCTATGTCTGCAATCAGAAGGAGCATCCCGCCTAGAAGACCTGCATAGGGAATAACCCAGCGATGATCAATGCCCACGACAGCCCGGGTCAAATGTGGAATGACAATGCCTAGAAAGCCAATGGGACCTGCGACAGCTACCGCTCCTCCTGAGAGAAGAACGGTAGCAATACCTGCACCCAATTTAAGCAATCCTGTTTTCAAGCCCAGCCCCTTCGCAACGTCCTCACCCATTGACAGGACATTCAACTTTCCAGCAATGATTAATGAAAAGATCCAGCCGGCCAGCAAATATGGGAATACAGCTGCAAGGGTCTCAAGCTTCCTTCCGGAAACAGACCCTGCCAGCCAAAACAGCACCTGCTCCAGGGCAGTCTCATTAATGACGAGAAAGCCTTGTGTCATCGAAGAAAACATGGCACTCATTGCCGCACCGGCAAGGGTTAATTTCATAGGCGTCAGCCCTTCCCTGCCGATAGAGCCGATAATATATACAAATATAAATGAAACAGCTGCTCCCAGAAATGATACCCATGTAAAGACCTGCAGATTACTGATGGAAAATAGCGTTACTGTTATGACAACTGCAAATCCGGCACCTGCGTTAATTCCGAAGATCTCAGGAGCAGCAAGAGGATTCTTTGTTAATGACTGGAGCAGGACACCCGCAATGGCTAAGCTTGCCCCTACAGAGGCTGCAATCAAAGCTCTCGGCAGACGGACAGATTGAATGATTATATGTTCATTCGTTCCATCAAAATTTGTAAATGCATCAATTGCCATCTTCCAGGTTGTGTCGGTATATCCGTATACAATACTGAAAGACATTAATACTAGTAATAGGAGAACAGCTGCCAATAGCCCAGCCCATCTCAGAGAATTTGTTTTTAATAGCATCGAAAGACCCTTCTTGCATCTATTTAATAAGGTTTAGTTACATTTTCAGTCTATTGTACAGAGGATTAGCTGTCAACGAGTTTGAAAATCATTTTCAATGAAAATGATTTTCAATTACCTATTGACAATGTAAAGCGTTCACATTAGTATAAAAATATCAAATGAAAATGATTATCATTAACAACGCAAAATGGAGGAGTACATAATGAAATTAAAGTCTTTACTAGCCATTCTTTCCGTTTTCACAATCTTGTTCCTGGCTGCCTGCGGGAATAGCAGCGAACAGGACGAGAAAGCCGATAAGGAAAAAGAAGGAACCAAAACAGAAGATACAGGCTATACAGTTGAGCATGCAATGGGCACAACTAAGCTTGACAAAGCACCTGAAAAAGTAGTCATTTTGACAAACGAAGGTACTGAGGCATTACTTTCCATGGGTGTTACTCCAGTTGGTGCTGTTCAGTCCTGGACTGGCGATCCATGGTATGACCATATCGCTGATGATATGAAAGATGTTCAGGTTGTTGGTACAGAAAGTGAAGTAAATGTAGAGGCAATCGCAGCGCTGCAGCCAGACCTTATTATAGGAAACAAAATGCGCCAGGAAAAAATCTATGATCAATTAAATGACATTGCTCCTACTGTCTTTGCTGAAACATTGCGCGGAGACTGGAAGGAAAATTTCGAGCTTTACGCAAAAGCAATTAATAAAGAAGAAGAAGGCAAAAAAGTCCTTGCTGATTATGACAGCCGCATCGAAGAAATTAAAACGAGCCTTGGAGATAAATTAAACCAGGAAGTTTCCATTGTCCGCTTCATGGCTGGGGATGTCCGCATCTACCATAAAGACTCCTTCTCAGGCGTCATTCTTGATCAAATTGGACTTGCGCGTCCGGAAAGCCAGAATGTTAATGACTTCGCTGAAAAGAATGCTACGAAAGAGCGCATTCCTGCCATGGATGGAGATGTATTATTCTACTTCACATATGAAACAGGCGATGGCGAAGCAAACAAACTTGCTAAAGAATGGATTGAAGATCCATTATTCAAAAACCTTAAAGTAGCTCAGGAAGGCAATGTTCATGAAGTCAGTGACACCATCTGGAATACTGCCGGAGGCGTTATTGCTGCTAACCTGCTATTGGATGACATTGAAAAATACCTTGTGAAGTAATGCAAAACTTGTGATTGCGCTCCCATAATACCCCCTCTTTTATGAGAGCTCAAATATATTTTAAATTCAGCGCCTGCCCAACGGACTAGAGTGGCCAGGCGCCGGATCTTAACAAAAAAGGAACCTGACCCAGGTTCCTTTTTTATTTGCCCTCACTATCTTCTAAAATTACTCGACATCTAAACCTTTTTTTTTATTGCCTTCCATTCATAAGTTTTCCAAAACCGGCAACAATAAGCGTAATGCCGAAAATGATGGTGATTTACCTATGAGGAAATGGTTGAAGAATAAACGGATTAAAGAGGATATAGAGCATAAGGAATGGGAGCAATCCTTCATTAAATCCAAAGACTTTAAAAAAATCTTTTATTATAACCAAAAAACGAATGTGCGTTTTGGACTTACTTTCATGGCTACGTTAATCGATGAAAATATTATCCAGGATGGCATTCTCCCTAATCTGCTCGAAGACGAGTTCCGGGAAATCGAGGACATTAAACAGCTTGTTCCTGTGGCTGATGTGCAGATATGCGACGACCCTTCTTTAATTGAACAAAAGCTGATGAATGGCTACGTCATGCTGACCATTGAGACAGAGCTCAAACATTTCGGCTTTATAGCTGCTCAAAAAGAAATAGTCAGAGGCTTAAGCCAGCCTGAGGTTGAGTTTTCTGTTATCGGTCCCAAGGAAGCCTTTGTAGAATCAATGGGCCAAAATTTGAATTTAATCCGGAAACGTCTGCCTGTAAAAGAACTGATCATTGAAGAATTCACACTGGGAAGCCTGTCAAAGACTTCAGTCGCAATGCTTTATATGGAAAATATCACAAATGAGGATAATATAAATACTGTCAGGCAGAGACTTAAAAACGTGAAATTTGATGCCATCACAGACAGTTCCTATATTGTCCAGCTGATTAGTGATAATTCCAATTCCCCTTTCCCGCAGCTTCTTGATACAGAGCGGCCTGACAGGGTCGCGGGGATCTTGGCAGAGGGGAAAATTGCTATTGTGGTTGACGGCTCACCACATGTATTAATAACGCCAACCACACTAGTTGAGTTTTTCAGCTCTTTTGAAGATTATTTTTTAAATTATATTTTATCTTCATTTTTCCGGCTTATCCGATTGTTCGCGGTTGCATTTTCTATTCTGATTACACCTATTTATGTAGCAACTCTTTCATATCATTATGAACTGATTCCAAAGGATTTGATGAGTACTTTAATCACATCAAGACGGGAAATTCCGCTTCCTCCTATTCTTGAAGCGCTGTTTTTGGAGCTTACGATTGAATTGCTGCGCGAGGCTGGAGCACGCCTTCCGACGAAGGTCGGCCAGACAATCGGTATCGTGGGAGGAATTGTAATAGGAACTGCATCAGTAGAAGCAGGCCTGACGAGTAACGTCCTGCTTATTATTGTAGCCCTTGCAGCTCTCGCTTCCTTTACAACACCTGTATACAGGATGGGCAATACGATTCGTTTGCTTCGCTTTCCTTTTCTGTTTTTCGCAGAGTTATGGGGCCTGCTCGGAATTGTATTTTGCTTCTGTGTACTGTTGACTCATTTAACCAGGCTGACTTCACTTGGAAGGCCATTCCTTGAACCGCTCTATCCCCCTCGGGTGGTGGATATGAAGGATGCCCTTATCCGGCTTCCATTTGAAGCACAATCCAAAAGGCCGATATTTTTAAGGACAAAAAACCCTATCCGTTTTAATAAGAAAAAAGCAAAGAAGAAAAAAGATATTGATGAATAATGAAGCAGGTATCTGCTCAGAGTGTTTTGAGATTATCATATGGAGGTGAACCAGATGAAGGAACAGCCTATACCAGAGAGATTACAAATATCCCCCTTTTTAGTATTTTACATGGTCATGTCCATACAAATCGGAATTGGCGTATTAGGTTATCAGAGGATTATTGCAATGGATGCAGGATACGATGCCTGGATGTCTATATTATTTGCCGGCGGATGCATTCACGTAATTATTTGGATGATCTATAAAATCTGTGATACTGCTGGCGGTGATATTGTAACTGCACATAAATACGTCGCAGGAAACTTTATTGGCAAAGCTCTCAGCGCCATTTTTATTGGATATTTTATCCTGTTTTCTTTAACAGTATTAAGGACATTTATAGAAGTCATTCAGGTTTGGATGTTTCCGGAAATCAACACCTTCTGGTTCTCCTTCGGCTTTTTGGCGCTTTGTGTATACATTATTTTTGGGGGATTTAGGACTGTCGTGGGTATCGCATTCTTCGGGCTTGTTTTGCCGGCCTACCTTCTCCTTACATTTGGCTGGGCGATTAAATTCTCCAACTTTTACAATCTGCTGCCCATTTGGGATCATTCCGTAAAAGAGATGCTTACGGCTTCTTATCATATGTCCCTTACTTTTATTGGGTTTGAAAGCATCATTTTTTTCTATCCCTTTATAAAAGAACCAAAGAAATCCCAGAAATGGGCTCATTTGGCCGTAATGACAACTACACTTATATATACGGTTTTAGCCATTATTACCTTTGCCTATTTTTCCGAAGAACAGCTGTCTAAACAAATTTGGGCCAGTTTAACAATGTGGAAAATAGTAGAAATGCCCTTTGTTGAACGATTCGAATATATTGGAATCGCCAACTGGAACTTAATCATTCTTCCTAATATATGCATATCCGTATGGATCGCCTCTCGCCTTATTAAAAGGGTCTTTAATATCCGGCAGAAAGTGGGCGTGTTTTTTGTTGTTCTAGCAGTGCTTTCCATAATAACTTTTTTGGATACAAGGGAAAAAATTAATTTGCTTAATGACTCTGTTGGGAAAATGGGATTTGTTTTTAACTTTATTTATATTCCTTTGCTTTTCTCTGCTGTCATGATCGCAAAGAAGCTAAAAAAGGGGAAAAAGAAATGAGAAAGCTGCTTATACTTTTCAGCCTTGTCCTGTTCCTTACCGGCTGTGTGGATAAAGAAATACTGGATGATATTAATATTGAAGTAGGAGTGGGCTACGACTTAGCAGAGGATCCAAAAGACAAGTACAGAGGGACAGTATTATTTCAGGAATTTCAGCCTGATAAAAGTGTGATTAACCGGACCTTTTCAGGAAATGGAAAGCTCAGGCAAGATCTTACAATAGATGTGACCCGGCAATCATCTGAGCCGGTAGTGACTGGAGGGTTAAAGGTGGCGGTCTTTGGACCTAAAATTTCGAGGCAAGGGATCTATGACCTGATAGATTCCTTTCAAAGAGACCCAAGTATAGGAGCACGGGTATTTGTTGTGACCTCGGAAGATAAAGCAGAAGATTTGATGAAGGGAGAGTATGGAACAAGAGGAAATTCAACTTACATATATAATTTGATACAGCATAATATTGAGCATCGGGATATTCCGAAAACCAACCTCCACATTGTTTCCCGTAATTATTATGAGAAAGGGAGCGATATGTTTCTTCCCCGCCTCAAAAAGATTGCGGATGATAAAGTGGAGATCATTGGAGTTAGCCTTTTCGACCAGGATAAGGAGGTAGAAATCCTGCCTTTAAAGGATTTGTTCTTTTTTAAGCTGCTGGTTGACAAATATAGTGAAGGAAATTTCGACGTTAAATTAGAAAAAGGAAATCTTGCTGCTGTAAAGAGTATTAAATCCAAACATAAAATTAAAATTACTGATAATCATGCTTCCATCAACATTAATATTGAAGGCATAATCCGTGAGTATACCGGCACTAAACTGACTTCTGCGGTGGTTAAGGACGCAGAAAAAAAACTGGAGAAAAAGGTTGAAAGGGAATGCCTCAAGCTGCTTAAGCAGTTTCAGGAGCTTGGAATTGATCCAGTTGGACTGGGCCAAATAAAAAAAACACAGCACCGGAATTTTGATTATAAAAAATGGGAGGATGAATATAAAACCCTTGTTTTTGATGTTAAATGCAATGTCAATGTCGAAGAAACCGGAATTATTGAGTAAGAGCGGGCTGTCATAAGCCCGCTCTTTCTATTTAATCACTAGTCGAGAACATATATTTTTTATAATGGTAGCGAATGGAGAAGATCAGCCCCATAGCCAGCATATTCCCCATCAGCGAGCTTCCCCCATAGCTGATGAAAGGAAGCGGAATGCCTGTGATGGGCAAAAGGCCTATAGTCATTCCGATATTCTGAAAGACATGGAATGTAACCATGCTGATAACACCTACACAAATATAGGTATAGAAATTGTTCTTCGTTTCCATGCCAATCTTGGTAATATGATAGATCAGCAGAAAGAAAAGACTGACCACAATACTTGCCCCTACAAAACCAAATTCTTCACCTACAATACTGAAAATAAAATCGGTATGGCTTTCAGGCAGGTAGACCTCCCTCGTTCCATATCCTTTCCCGCTTGTTTCACCGGACCCAATGGCAAGGAGAGAACGTGTCAGCTGAAACCCGGTTGAACTTTGGTAATTATAGGGGTCAATCCAGGAATAGATGCGCGCAAACTGATATTCCTTTACTCCAAGATATTTCTCAAGGATATCGGGATGCCATAAAACAAAATATAAAATGGTGCCTGCAAGAGCCGCTCCTGTTCCAAATATAGGGGCCAGCAGCTTCCAGCTGATTCCTGAAATGAAGATCATGCCAAGCATGATTGCCAGAAATACAAGGCTTGTCCCTAAATCAGGCTGCTGCATAACCAGCAGCAGGGGCACCATTGTTAATCCAACCAATTTAATCAGCAGCCATAAATCAGACTGCATGGTTTTGTACACATTTTTTTGATGATGCTCGTCTATCGTTTTCGCCAATACCAGAATAATGAACACTTTAACAAGCTCAGCTGGCTGAAGGGATCCCATCCCAGGAACCTTGTACCATGCTTTTGCCCCATTAATGACAGGAGCTATGCTTGCTGGCGCCACAACCAGGAATCCAAGCAGTACAATCCCCAGGCCATACACATACCAGGAAATCTTCTTAAGCTGATCGGAATCCAGCGTGATTACCGCAGCGATGATTCCTGAACCAACGGCATACCAAACAACCTGCTTCAAAAGGAAGTTTTCTGTATATTGTCCTGTAGTCTGTGCGCTGTAAATAGATATGGCACTTACCAGGAATAGCAGCATTAATATTAATACTAAGCCCCAATCCAGCTTAGGAGGTGTATATCGATTTGAGGTCATGATCATTCTCCTTTAAAAAACAAAACCATTTACCTTTTAAGGCATAACGGAGCACAGCGAAAGGAATAGCATATGTACCTCACATTATTCCTCGCTACAATATTTCATTATATTTTTTATAGAGATAAATCACAACTTCTAAAAGCGAATGGTTATTATTTCAAATTTTTACAATTACTGAGAATGGTTATTTACGGCCATATTCAGCGTACTCTAAGATACTCTTTATTCGGATGCAAAAGGTATTAAGACCCGGTTTTAAACTCACCGCTGAAATATCTCACTTTTATATCATCTCTCATCCACTCGAGATTATTAGGCACCTGAGGGATGCTGTATCCAATGAAAATTGGCGTTGTAATATAGCGCGGAACAATTTTCGCGTAAATCTCCCTGCCCAGCTTGTAGAAAAACAAGTTATAACTATTGCTTGGAAAAGGAAAGGCATTCAGAATATAATGGGCAGCAGTCTGGATGCATTTCGCAAAGTACGGAATATCATCCTGATCGGCAAGCTTCACATTAAATTCATAAAAGCCGATTCTCGGGGAAGTCGATAAAGTGAACACCGTGCCGCTTTCCTCATGAATGAGAAGTCCTTCAAAATCCTTTGCCTGTATTTTTTCCTTATAATCTATATTTTTCAATCCCACAATCTGCATATGCGGATGGGCGATACTTCCCCCGGATAATGGCCCATGGTTTTTGAAAAATAATACAGATTCATATTCCCCGCTTTCTTCCATAAGCAGCCAATGTTTTAAACCAAATGAAATTAACCTGACCAAATGCTCCTCAGGGTAAACCGAAAGCTCACCATCACATTGATCCGTTTCAATCAGCACCGTCTGATAGGAGTTTTCCAGAACAGGAAACTTATTTTTCAGCAAAATAATTGAATCCTCTACCGCGATGATATCTGTCAGTTCCTCCCTTGCACAAAAAGGGCAGCTGATATCTTTATTCCGAATGCTATTAGGCTTTTGGACCCCAATCCCCGTATTAAAATGCAAATGTGTATCTGACATATCTCTGACACCTGCTTTTCTGTAATCTCTCCTTCTATATTATCATGAAACTGGGGGTGGGGTATCTTTGCCAGTTTCATGAGTGCTCTAGTCAGAAGGCTCCTGGGGGGCGGGGAGGGGTTTGGACATTCATCGGATTCTTCCGGGGTTTTGAGTCTGAAGTTGCACCTTGTTCTGACTCAAACTGACTGCTTCCTGCAGTTTGTGTCTGAAGTTGCCCTGACTTCCGACTCAAACTGAGTGCTTCCGGCGGTTTGTGTCTGAAGTTGCCCCGGCTTCGGACTTTAATCGAACTTTTCAGGGGTTTTGTGTCCGAAGTTCCCGCCAAAATTTTATCTGGTAAACTAAAAGAATCAGCGGGGTAATTAATCCTCCCCGCTGAAAAGTATTTATTGCACCGTTAATTCAGTTTCTGTGTGCTCGTGAATGTCGTCGCCTTTTTCGACATGTGTCGTAATGGTGTATGTGCCTGCATTTATAAACTGATGGCCGGCAGTGTATTTGCCCGGTTCTGTTTCAGACATATTCACCCATTGAGGTGTATCACCATTCAGTGAGATTTCAAGTTTTACTTTAGCATCCGCCAGCGGTTCCCCTTCATTATCAACCAGGACAGATAATTGCGTTTGTTCGTTTGCTTGGATTTGCTCAGGGGCCTGCAGCTCAATGGATACCTCACCGCCATGGCCATGAGAGTGGCCTTCTTCATGGCCCTCATTTTCCTGATCATGCCCCGTTCCTGAGTCCTCCGCTTTTGCTTCACCAACTTGTATCGAAACCATTGGCATAGTATGCTGGCTTCTTGCTGTTACATGGGACTGAACATAGTAAAGGCCTTCCTCAACAAAAGCATGATCAGCAGTATATTTGCCCTCTGATCCGTGCTTTGCCTCTATCATTTCTCCGTTTTCTTTTTGTCCTTCCTGCCAGACTTCAAATTTCACCTCATCTGCATCTGTTACAGCCTCACCGCCTTGTTTAACAGTGACAGCAAGGGATGCCTCCCCGCCAGGGTTAATCGTTTCAGGCACCTCGATGACAGCTTCAATGATTTGCGGCACTTCCTCTTTTTTTGCTGGCTTTTCTTCTTCAGATTGGCTGCATCCGCCAAGAACCAGCAACCCCGCCATTAGGCTGAATAATATCTTTTTCAATTTAGTGTCCCTCTCTTTATCTATATTGTTCTTTGATAAGCTAACTATAAAAGCCATTTGTGATAAAACAATGAAATCTTTTCAAAAAATAAAAGGCCTTTTCAGGCCTTTTGAGATTTAGTAAAAAGGATTGCTTTTTATTATGTATTTTATACTAAATGGTTGCAAGGTCATTCAGGACCACTTTTTTGTCCTCTTCTTTTGCGATCTCTTCGGCAGCCTCGTAAGCAAACTTTTTATATTGCTGCACTTTTTCTTCATCGCCGGCTATTTTATAGGCGCGGGCCAAAGCTTCGTAGGCGAATGCCAAATCAAAGTCCCTAATTTTGTTAGAAAGACAAATTTCAAGATTTCTTTTAGCATGAAATAGAGCGGGTTCAGCCCTGTTTAAGACTGTATATACTCTGGATATCTGCCACTCTCCCCTTGAGAGATTAACAGGCTGCCCGACAATTCCCCAATGATAGCGCGATGTATGTACCATATGGATCATTTCGAGGTTTTCTTCTTCCGTTCTATCGGGATTTTCCATCAGGTCCCATACTTTGTTGAATAAGCTGATGGCCAATTTTTTATGTTCGTCTTTTTCCATTAATACTTGCTGTACCATTTCAGTCATCTCCTTTTTATAGACTCCTTTAATAAATTCGTCAAACAGCCTGATTTCCCTTTCGTCCCTTGTCTTCTAATTCAGCTTATCCGTCATATATTTAGAGAGTGGAGGGATTGATATGAATTCTAAATTAAGTGTCCATTCTCTATTCTTTTATATAAACAGCTGGCTTTTCAGTATTTGTGCAGTCGTGGCGCTTGCCGGGACCGTTACGCTTTATCCGGCTGCCTTTTCTTCGTCACATATGAATGTGCTGCTGAAGGATATTAAAGCCGACCAGCTCTTCATTCACTTTCTAAAAGCTGAAAATCATTATTTTTATAAGGAAACTCCTGCCGAAAGCTACTCCCTGTCCGGAACCCTCTTTAAGCTGGCAACCAACACACAGCCGCAGGATATTAGAACATTCCTTGGCCGGGAGCTTCCTGGTTTTTCGATCTTTGATACCGGTATTGCCGTGGCTGGTGAGGGCACCGATTTTACCAACCTGCCAGTGGAATCTGCACCTCCACTTGAAGTTCTTTTAAAAGAAAAAGAACTGGCTATGAATAACGGCCAAAGTGAGGATAATGCTGCTCCCCCGGTAATTCCAGACAAAAAAGGGGTTTTTATTTACCAATCCCATAGCTGGGAATCGTTTGCTCCGTTATTAAAAGATGTAAAGAATACAGATGAGGCTGTTAGCCCCAATGAACAGGTTAATGTTATTGCTGTCGGAAAAAAGCTTAGTGAAGAACTGGCGAGAAAAGGCATAGGTGCTGAGCATGATAAAACCAATATAGCCGCAGAGCTGAAAAAGAAGGGCTGGAACTGGGAAAATTCCTATGCGATGTCAAGAGAAACTGTCCAGACTGCCATGACAGAGAATAAAGATGTTAAATTCCTGATTGATATCCACAGAGATTCGCTGCCACGCGGGAAAACAACCGCATTAATTGATCAGAAGCCATACGCGAGACTATTTTTTGTCGTCGGGAAGGAGCACAAAAACTATGAGCAAAACTTAAAAGTGGCTACGGAGCTCCATCAGGCACTGGAAGCAAAATATAAGGGAATTAGCAGAGGCGTCATTGTGAAAGGAAAAAGTGAAGGCAATGGCATATATAACCAGGATCTTTCCGAACGGGCCCTGCTGCTGGAATTCGGTGGTGTGGAAAATAATCTGGAAGAACTGAATCATTCCATTAAAGCATTTGCAGATGTGTTCAGTGATTATTACTGGAAGGCAGAGCCGGTCAATGCGAAAAATTAGCGCTTGCCATTATTGTCTCCTGTTTACTTTTTTCAGCACCTGTTTTCTTTACTTTCTGTTTGGCATAAGCACGATTACGGTTGCCTGCCTGTTTTCAGGAATGACCCTCTCCATTATCAATTTAATAGAGGATGAAATGAAGGCATTTAGGGAGGAACATTATGGCCGATACAGGAAAAAATAATTGTTTTCTGCTTTAATAGTAGATAATCAAGCAGAAAATAGGAGTGATGAATGTGAAATTGGCAATTATAACAGGCGCATCAAAAGGGTTAGGTGCTTCCATAGCCAGGAGAATGGTGATGGAAGGAACTGGAATCATTTCTGTTTCAAGGACCGAAAACCCGGAATTAGCTAAGCTTGCTGCAGAGAAAAATGTATTCTATGCTCAATATTTCTGCAACCTGTCCTCATCGGATGAGCTTGAATCTGTTTTCAGCGAACTGACAGCCTTATTGCAGGAAAAACAGCCGGAGACCGTATATGTATTTAACAACGCAGGGGTCATTGATCCAATCGGTACAGCCGGGAATCTCAATCATGCGGCATTAATTCAAAATGCTCACGTTAATCTGATTGCTCCTATAATGATTTCAAACATCCTGCTGCGTGAAGTTTCATGTGATATGGTCATTGTCAATATTACTTCAGGCGCTGCGGAAAGACCTATACAGGGGTGGAGTGCCTACTGCAGCACAAAAGCCGGAATAAATATGTTCACGGAAACTGCTGCATTGGAATTGCAGACAGCAGGAAGCAGCCATAAGATTATAGCCTTTAGTCCAGGTGTCATGGACACAGATATGCAGGGAACCATTCGTTCTTCAGCAAAGGAATCCTTTCATGATCTGGAAAAATTCCAGGCATATAAGGAAAAGGGTATGCTAAGGGATACGGAAACTGTGGCAAACACATTGGCCCGTCTGCTGCATAAGGAGATTGAGAGCGGCAAAGTGTATTATGTAAATGACTTAATTTAAAAATGTCAAAAGCCGGCTGGAGGGCCGGCTTTCTTATTTATCTTCCAATATATTACTATCAACAATACCATGATGAATACGCAGTACTTCATGGTTATTTCCTCTTTGTATAACAAAAAAACCATTTGAGAAATCGGAGGATAATGTTTTAAAGAAAGTGCCATTTATTCCATTCTCATGACTTTCTCCAAGGATTAGATGATAATCGGAGCCTTTCTTGACGACCTGTGCCGGCATCCCTTTATCTGTGTCATCAGAAGGATCATGGACCTTTCTGGAAACTTCTGCGACATGAATATCCACCCCATCAAGCAGCTGAAATAATTCATTGATCAGCGAAGCTTTTACCAGCCGCTCCAGCTTGGTTTGAACAGCCTGTCCAAGAATAATCTGGGTAATTTTATACTCCTCGGCCACATCGGCAATCACCCTGGCAGTTTTTTTCTCCCCGGCATACTTGGCGAGCATCTTCATCCCGTATTTCTCTGCTAAACTTTCGAACAAGTATTTTGTCTGAAGCTCGTTAAAGTTAAACTCTTCCTGTTTCCGGTTTTCTACGGAAAGAATATAACCCTCTCCCTGAAAAGCTTCCTTCAGTTTTTTGCCTCTCTGGACCAGTCTTTCCGCATGATCGGGATTGCTTACACATATTAATATATTTTCCTTCATAATTAGCACCTCTCCCACCGGATTCTATTTTTAGTATAGCACGAATAATATGGAATAAACCTCTAGCGAAAGGGCTCTAAATCAAGGGTTATTTTTTAAAAAAATATGAATAAGAACTCCTTTGTCCGGGCATACTAATCCTACAAGTGTAAATCCCCCTTTTTTTCAGCTTCCTTTCAAGGAAGCATTTTTTTTGCCCTATTTATAAGAATAACCCTCCTTTTTAAAAGAGGGTGTGCATTGGCTCTTATCCATAAGACGGTTTTTTCAAAGAGCATTTAGAAGCTTCTTCCGCCAGTTCAGGAGCATAGTAGCTGAGTTTTTTTATTAAATAGCAGGCTTCAGGGAAATGATGTTCGAGAAATCTCAAAGTTGTTTTATTGAGAATTCTTTTGCTGGCATACTTTTGGACAATACCTTTAATGTATTCATTCATTTCAATCACAGCAGCCCCAACGTCCCTCGCCATTTCCTGCTGGCGCGGAAACCCCGGCTGTGTGAATCGGAGATATCCCCTCATATGTCGGTTCTGCACGAGGAATCCCTGAAAAACCCTCGTATAAATTTGGGCCTGTTCTTCAACAAAAACCTCAATCGGATCAATCGAATTCCGTAGAAGAAGGACATGCCCCAGCTGATCCTCGAGCCACAAATCCAGCAGGTCAAAAAGGGATTGCGGCGGAGGTGTTTGCCCTTTTGCATAGTAAGACAGAAGCCGCAAATATTCCTGGTTTTCATTTAATGTGCCGTTAAAATACGTTGGCGAAAGATTAATATTGATCATGTTATTGATTCTCAAATTCTGAAGTTTTCCTTCGAATTGAAAATAGCCATTGGCAATCGGCCATATCTCCATGGCCATCGATGCAGCTTCCTGTGAGTTTGCCTGTGCTGAAGGAGATAACTGCTTAAGCCTGGTCCTAAGGTTCCGGAAGGCTTGCCTGTATTCATCCGCTCTTTTTACATACTTATCTTCTGCTGAGGAAAGATGGTCCCTGACAAAAATCGCATGATCCTCAAGAATCTCCAGCCAAAAAGCATGCTCCTCCCACGGTGTCAAACCTATTTCATTCATCCAGATCCCCCCATAATAATCCTTTTAAATGTATATGCAATTTAAAAGGAAACATGAAGGCCGGTCCGGATAAAAAGAAAGTGATTTAGAGACAATAAGGAAGCATTTTAACGAAAGGAGAATCCCCATGACTAAAAAGTTCAATAAAGGCAGCCACAATCAAAATTCACCAAGAGGGAATCAATCCCCGATCAGCGGTGATAACAGCAAGGGCAACAAGAGGAACAAAGACCAAAAAGATAAGACAGATTTGGATTAAGAAAAGCGCAAGGCGCCCGCCTATCGGCTACAAGCATAAGACAAGCCGGCTGAAAGGTTGTTCTTTAACCTTTTGGACGGATTGGCTTAGACCCGAGAGCCGATGGCGCCTGGAGCTAGACAGTTATCGAAGTTCAAAGTTATACTTTTAATCCTTTAAGAGAAAGCCGGCTTCAGTTAGAAGCCGGCTTTTAAATATTAAATACTATCCATAACTGAGTTTTCTGGAACTTTGAACGGGTCGTTTTTATCAATTCGATCATAAAACATAATTCCGTTCAGATGGTCGATTTCATGCTGCATGATGATTGACGGAATCCCCTTAAACCGGAGTGTCACTTCCTCGCCATCAAGATTATATGCTTTTACCTTAATGCGCTCATAACGGGGCACATACCCTTTTACATCACGGTCTACAGACAGGCACCCTTCACCCTCCGGAAGAAAAATGACACCGACAGAGTGGCTGATAATTTTCGGGTTAATGATATAATGCTCCTGCGGCTCACCTTTTTCATTGGTAAAATAAGCTGTAAACATGCGCTTGTTCAGGCCAATTTGGTTGGCGGATAGCCCAATGCCCGGACGCAAGCCATATTTCTTTGCAGCAGCAGGGTCCTGGCTGTTCTTCAAATACTGCATCATCGCAATCAGCGTTCCGCGATCTTCTTCAGTCAAAGGCACTGTGACTTCTTTTGTTACTTCACGCAGGATCGGATCACCCTCACGTACAATATCCTTCATCGTAATGATTGTATCAGCATTAAATTTACTCATAAATAAACAATTCATCTACCTTTACTTTAAGTGTTTTAAAAAATATAAAAGCGAGTTATTTTCTGTGCAATTGTTTTCCTGTACACTGCACTCTTGAGCGGGCCTTTTCCAAGCCGAAACTGATTTTATGTTAGCATTCGAGGCAGTGACATGTCCAATTCTTTTACATTACTGATTGTGTATAAAATCCATTATATACACCACATACCTACAGTGGTTATAGATTAATTTTCATAGCTTCTCCTATTTTTTCCTTTTATAATAAGGTAAAAGATGTGAAAAGAGAATACTTTTCAGAACGGCAGGCGGAATCTGCACAAAAAACATAATCCTATATCCCATACGCCTCAAGTCCTAGCAGGAAATAAAGCTGCGGCTCAATGTGCAAAGACCTCGCCTTTTTGTAAGATATACATAAGAAATCGATAGAATGAAAGCAGGGGATCACTTTGAAAAGGATATTTGTCATATTTATTATTTTAATCAGTTCCTATTTACTCTTTACCGGCGTGAACAGCTGGCTCAGCTTTGGAGGCAACAGTACCGAAGCTACCCTCAGCAAGAGGATAAATACTATCAGCATAGATGTATCAAGCTCAGATACAGTCATTATTCCTGAAAAGAGAAATGATGTTAGTGCCGAGCTTGACGGTAAAGGCAAAGTGACAATAAATAAGTCTGGAAACGAAATTCGTGTTGAATATAAAAGAAAGTGGCTGGATGGCTTTCAGTTTTTCAATAACAAAAGCAATCTGAAAATCTACATTCCTGAAGATTTCAATAAATCCATGTCCATTGACATCGGTTCCGGCCATTTGAATTTTGCCGGTGAATCCGAGAGCAGGCCTTTCGAGCTTGAGAGCCTGGATGTTAATATGAGCTCAGGAAAAGTCAGCCTGGCCAACATTAAGACGGATGAGTTTGAGCATGAAGGCTCGTCGGGAATGATGGATGCAGATCACTTATTTGCCCGTTCAGGCGAAATAGATATGAGTTCAGGCAAAGTGAAGATCCGCAACTACCAGGGCAAGCTTGACGCCGGGGTCTCATCTGGACAGCTCGATATAATGGTTGGCAAATTGATTGATTCTATTAAAGTGGAAGCCAGTTCAGGCTTTGTCCGCCTTGATTTGCCTGATGATGCAGACTTCACCTTAAAAGGCAAAGCAAGCAGCGGCCATATCAGCAGCAATTTCGAATTGGATGATGAAGAGAGGGATAAAAATGATATTTCTGGCAAACATGGATCAGGAGAACATGACATCCGCATCTCTGTATCCAGCGGGAAAGCCGAAATTAACTAAGTCCGGGAAACCGGGCTTTTTTTAATGCAAATAAGGATCAAGGAGAAGTTCATTGCCGGATAGGAACAAATAGGGAGACAGGCAATCACTTATGTGGATAAATTTAAAGAAGAGTATGTATGGGGATAACTTTTTATCTCGATCATGATTGCCTATGTGGATAACTCTATTGTCTCCTTGGATTATCCACGCTGTGTGGATGAAACGGGCAAAAAACCCTTCTAATTGTGGATACTTCTGAAAAATTCAAAAAATCAATGAATTAGTTATTCACATAATGGAAAACTCTAAATGAAAATACCTCCCATCTGTGAATGACTTTTACATTTAACAAGCGGTTTATTAGGAAATTTACCTCCTTTCGGGTAGTATATGAATGATTTTTTTAGAGGAGGAAAAACGATGCATACATTAAAAGGAAAAACAGCTCTCATCACGGGAGCAGGCAGAGGAATCGGCCGTGCAGCAGCTATCGCGCTTGCAAAAGAAGGCGTCCATATTGGTTTGCTTGGCCGCACGATTGAAAATCTGGAAAAAATGGCGGATGAACTTAGCCAGTACGATGTGAATGTATCTGCTGCAGCAGCCGATGTTGCTGACCTTGAAGCCGTTACTCATGCAGTCGAGCATATTAAATCGGACCTTGGCTCTGTGGATATCCTGATTAACAATGCCGGAATTGCTAAGTTCGGAGGATTCCTGGAGTTATCGCCTGACGAGTGGGAAAGCATCATCCAGGTCAACTTGATGGGTGTTTATAATGTTACAAGAGCCGTTCTTCCTGAAATGATCGAACAGAAGTCCGGAGACATTATCAACATTGCATCCACAGCCGGACAAAAAGGAGCGCCTGTCACCAGTGCATACAGCGCATCCAAATTTGCCGTTTTAGGCTTAACAGAGTCCCTGATGCTTGAGGTCAGAAAACACAATATCCGGGTTAGCGCGTTAACTCCAAGCACGGTTGCCACTGACCTTGCGATTGAGACAAACCTGACAGACGGCAACCCTGAAAAAGTCATGCAGCCGGAAGATCTGGCAGAATTCATGGTAGCACAGCTGAAATTGAACCCTCGGGTGTTTGTGAAAACAGCCGGCATGTGGTCGACAAATCCGTAAGCTCCGTAAGCAAGGGGAAGCAGACCTTCGTAAGGTCTGCTTTTTATGCAATTGGTTCTATGATTGATTTCTTCTCAGCACTCCCTGCCGAGTATTCCGAAACAAAATAACGTTCCAGACTGCACAAAGCGTTGCCACAGCAGGGGCAACGCTTTCATAAAAACTATTTATTACTCGGGAATGCAAATGACAAACCACTGTTTTCGCTTGGGGCCAGCCAGCGCTCTGAAACCATCTTTGATTTTGTATAGAAATTTGCCTGATCTGGACCAAACATTTGACCATCACCAAATCTTGAACCTTTAAAACCTGCAAAGTTATGATAGCCAACGGGAATCGGAATAGGTACATTTACACCAACCATTCCTACATCAATTTCAGTTGTGAACTTCCTTGCTGCCAGACCAGCATTGGTGAAAATTGTAACACCATTCCCTAATTCATGCTGATTGATTAAGTCAATCGCTTCTTCTAAATTATCTACGCGTACAATATTTCGAACTGGACCAAAGACTTCTTCCTCATAAATTTCCATACCCGGCTTAACATTATCAAGCAAGGTTGGTGCCAGAAAGAAGCCATTGCTATTTTTTGTAATGTCTTTGTAACGTCCATCGCAAACGATTTTCGCACCTTCTTCTTCACTGCGATCTATGGCTTTTAAAATATTTTCTTTCGCTTGTCGGGAAATAACAGGGCCATAATCGGCATTGTCTGTATAAGCCCCCACTTTTAAGTTTTCAATCTTTTCTTTTAATATTTCTACTAAACGATCAGCGGTTTCTTGTCCTACCGGCATTAATGTAGAGATTGCCATACAACGTTGGGAAGCAGCTCCATACCCTGCACTGATGAAAGCATTTGCTACTTGTTCCAGATCAGCATCCGGCATGACTACCATATTGTTTTTTCCTCCGCCTAAAGCAACAACACGTTTGCCATATTTAGCGCTTGTTTCATAAATATAATGTGCTACCGGTGTTGAGCCAACAAAAGAAACTGCCTGTACTGCCGGATTCTCGAGCAGTTCATTGACTGCCTCTTTATCTCCATTGATTACTGTCCAAATACCATCTGGGAGTCCTGCTTCTTTCCATAACTCACTCATGAATAAAGCTGTCATTGGAACCCGCTCAGACGCTTTTAAAATAACTGCATTTCCAACCGCTACCGCCATACTTGTCTGAGCGAGCGGCACCATGATTGGAAAATTAAATGGAGAGATTGCTGTTACTACACCTAGCGGATATTTAGCAGAATAAGCATTAATTTGCCCGCCAACATTTACTGAATATTCGCCTTTCATCAAATGAGGAGCATTAATAGCTAAATCTACAGATTCGATTCCACGGGTAATTTCACCTAATGCATCTTCTTCGGTTTTCCCGCTTTCCGTGCAGATTAATTCAATTAATTTTTCTTTATTTTCCGTCAGCAAGTGCCTGAATTTCATTACAATTTCTGCACGCTTTGCTACTGAGAGATCACGCCATGCAGGGAACGCAGCTTCTGCTTTTTCAATTGCCTCCTTCACTTCCCCTGCGGAAGCTAATGGCACTTTCGCAATGACCTCTCCTGTTGCAGGATTGAAAACTTCGGAGAAACGGCCGCTTTTACCAGTGATCATTTTTCCCTCAATAAAATGTGTAAGTTCTTTTACATCCGTAATGTTTGCCATCTACGTTTTCTCCTTTCGATATTAACAGGTCTTTACGCTCTCCCTGCTTTAATTCACCGGAAATTCTGCTCGTTGGAATATTTACTTACTTATAAAGTTTCAATTGCCTGCACTATGCCTGCAATAATAAAATCTTTCTCCTCAAGGGTAATGTTTAGCGGCGGGGAAAGTGTTAATACATTGTTGTATCCTGCCACTGTCACACCATTTTTCCCAATAATCAGACGCTTCTCCCTGCACTTTGCAATCACTTGATTCACTTTCTCTGCAGGTAAAGGACTTTTTGTAATGCGGTCTTCTACCAGCTCGATTCCTATAAGCAATCCTTTTCCTCGAATATCCCCAACATAAGGACAATGTGATATTTTGTCTTTTAATTCAGAAACAAGAATATCACCCATTGATGAAGATTGTTCAAATAAATTCTCACGTTCCATTATTTCAAGATTTTTTAATGCAACTGCACATGCAGCGGGAGAGCCCCCAAATGTATTAACATGGCGGAAAAAATCATAGTTTCCGTTTCTAGTAAACTCTTCATAAACTTCTCTCTTAACCGCTGTTGCAGAAAGCGGCATATAAGCACTCGTAAGCCCCTTTGCCATCGTAACAATGTCAGGCTGCACTCCATAATGCTGATGGCCAAAGGCTTTGCCAGTACGTCCAAAACCGCAGATTACTTCATCTACTATTAATAAAGCGCCATGCTTCTCGCAAACTTCTTTTACACCTTTTAAATAGTTATCAGGAGGCATGATTACTCCCCCTCCTGTAATAATCGGTTCCAAAATCATCGCCGCTATTGTATCTGAGTGTTCCCATGTCATAATTTCGTCTACCGCTTGAACAGAAGGTAAATCAGCTGCACTCTTATATCCATCCTCATTGTAACGATACTGATCCGGAGCTTTAGCATGAATAAATCCTGGAGCTAATGGTTCATACTTGTATTTCCGCTCAGCTTGCCCTGTTGCTGCGAGTGCACCCATAGAGTTTCCATGATATGCGCGATAACGCGAAACAATTTTATACCGGGTTCCTTGCCCTTTCTGCTGATAATACTGGCGGGCGATTTTAAATGCTGTTTCATTTGCCTCAGAACCGCTGTTGGAGAAAAACACAACATAATCTCCGCCTAATAGATTACTTATTTTCTCGGCAAGTAAAATCGCTGAAGGATGACTAACAGTTAAGGGAGTATAATTATTCTCAAGGAGCTGGTCATATGCAGCTTTTGCAATTTCTTCCCTTCCATAACCAACGTTTACACACCATAAACCTGACATGGCATCCAGATAACGATTCCCCTCAATATCCGTCAGCCAGGCTCCTTGCGCTTTTTGAATAATGGCTGTTGCTTGCGGGTTATATGGCTTCATTGAATGCCAAAGGTATTTTTCATCCTTCGCTGCTAAATTATCTGCAATATGAACATTGCCCATTTGAGTCACTCCTTTAGAAATTTGATTCATCTGTCTTTATTCTGAAGTTAAATTTCGTGTTTATCATCAGACATAATGTAAAATGTTTGCTAAATATCATTTCACATATTGACTCTGTATGATGTCTATTAAACTCGCTTTTCATAAGATCCGCGAACGGAAAATACGGTCAGGGAGACTTCTTTTAGCAAGACTTTGTACAGTATTTGAATGCGAAATGCCACGGACTGACTTTTTTGCTTTCAGCCCAGTTGCTTAAAGAGGCAGTGAGTTTTAACAACACTTATATTTACTATTTGACAAATGAAAGGAGCGCTTAAGGATAAAACCTCAAGCGAAACAATAACTGAAGATTCTAAAATTAATGATTATAAACCCTCTAATCCTGATTTTCGATGCCGGCAGACTGAAAGTTATATTGAGTAGCCAGCAGCATTATTTCTACAGCAAGGCGTTTGGGAGGAAGCATATAATCACTTCCTATTAAACTTTCAATTTTGGATAAACGATGATATAGCGTCTGGCGAACAATGAATAACTTTTGAGCGGTTTCTTTTTTGAGACAATTACACTGTAAATAAACTTGTAACGTTACAATCAGCTGTCCATTATTTTTTGCATCGTATTCATAAAGAGGCTTTAAATAGTTTTTAGCTAAATCCATAATTGCTTTATTTTTTTGCATTTGCAGAACTAATTGATGTATGTAAAGATCTTCATAAAAATAGGAAAGCTGAAGAGCGTTATTCCGGATTAACAGAGTATCCTGTGCAGTTTCGAAGCTTTGGCGGACTGATTTAAAATTATTGATAATCTGCCCCACAGCAGTAGTGACCGATAGATTTATATAATTATTGTTCTTTCTAAAGTTACTGATTTTCTCAATGCAGTCTATGATACGGTGTTTTATATCATGTCCATAGATATCAGCAATTACATATATAAGCCTTTGCTTTTCTTCTAATAAAAATGGGATGAAGCCTCTATTCTCAAAAATATTGCGGGAATATAATTTATAATAGTTTAAATCATACTCTTTTTTTGTATTTTTGATTTGATCGATTAATACAAAATAAGAGCAATTTAATAAATTATGAAAACCCTGTTCCTGTAAGAAGGATGTAATGGCAGAATCTTCAACTGTTCCATCCAGCCAGGACTCCAATAAAAGACGGGAGTGAATGTTTTGTTTCTCCTCTATATATAGACTTCGCAGCAGATATTGTGATAATGCAGTAACCGTTCTATCCAGCACCAATAATTCAAACTCATTTATAGTTCGGTTCTCTGTGAAGATACATACCTCTCCATAGCTTTCCTCTAAAATATTTACTTCACATTTGGCGAAATGCTTTCCTTCCCCTTTTTTTTCGTACTTTTCCCTTAAGTTATGATATATGTGATGCTTCTCATTTGGAATAAACAATGGCTGCTGCCCTTTTATAATGAATGCAACGCTTAGATTTAAATATTTATAAAGCCTCATTAAAATATGTTCATAATGGGTTATTTTTAAAGTTAATTTATTAATTTCCTGTGAATAATTTTCGAGACGTTTGATCATTTCGTACTGCTGGTTAATTAACATACTATGTATCTCTTGCGTTATTTCAATAAATGGGACGATTTCGTTAAATACAATAATCGGTAAATTGTACTGATTAGCCAGTTCAATTACATTCTTTGGAACCGTTTGAATATGTTCACCAAATTCAATGCATAATGCAGCAGCTTCTTTATTGATGAGCTGTTCAACAAATTCAAACAGTGTTTCTTCATGGATTAGCTGAATTCCCATCGTTAATATTAATTCATTTCCTTTAATGAAAGTGCCTATCTCTTTTGATTCCAGTATATGTACCCACTTGATCGTATTCAAAATTCCGTTATGACCTGCTATCACTTCTGCCTTTTGGAAATGGTTTTTATCAAATAAGTCTTGAACTGTCAGTGAATATGACATATTTTACCCTCCCCAGAAAAAAGGTTTATGAAACTTTATACAGAAAAATATAACATAATGTAAAACGATATAGGGAACTACTTTACATAATGTTCATATCAAGCTCTTAAATAGCTATGTTATATTTTTTTTATAACCTTATTTGTGACAAGGAGGGTGAGCCCATGAATCAGACAGCTTTAATTAATGGCGAAGTGATTACAGTTAATAGTAAAAACGAAGTCTATGAAGCATGTTTGATAGAAGAGAATAAGATAGCAGCGGTTGGTAAAACAGAAGAAATAAAAAAACTCGTTAAATCCTCGGCAAAAGTCATTGATTTGCATGGAAGATCTGTTTTGCCTGGTCTAATTGATGCTCATA
Source organism: Bacillus sp. 7894-2 (assembly GCF_002272225.1). Lineage (NCBI taxonomy): Bacteria > Bacillati > Bacillota > Bacilli > Caryophanales > Bacillaceae > Bacillus > Bacillus sp. 7894-2. The sequence continues at coordinate 15,104 of NZ_NPDG01000038.1, read as the reverse complement.
TGCATCTTTTTTTATACGGCAATACATTAATGCATCTCAACTGTAAAGACCCTGTGATTACTTCGGTTGAAGAACTTTTGAGCAAATTATCAGAAATTGTCCAAAAGACTAAAAATGGACAAATCATACGGGTTTTTGGGTTCAATGAGCTTATGGTACAGGAACAGCGTTATCCTTCAATCCAGGAACTTGATCACCTATCACAAGAACACCCAATCGTCATTACCCGTACTTGCGGTCATATCGGCATGGTTAATTCAGCTGCCTTAAAGCTGGCCGATATAGATTCATCAACTTCTGATCCCCAAGGCGGAACCATTGAAAAAGACGGCCGTGGAAGATTAACGGGCCGCCTCATCGAGAATGCCTTTTTACATTTTAATCAGTATGTGACTTATAGTGATGAAGAATTATTTAACGCACTTTCAAAGGCCCATGAACAATTATTATCCTATGGAATTACAAGTGTACATGATGCAGGAGGATTTGATGAAAACAGCTTTAGAATTATGCAAATTGCTTCACACAAGAAGCTAATAAAGACCAGGATTTATGCAATGATCGGCAGTCTGAATGATTGCGAGAACTTTACTAAAAACATGCTGAATGCTGGTGTAATAACCCATACAGGCAATGACTTTTTCAAAATTGGCCCTGCTAAACTATTTACTGATGGAAGCAGTACAGGGCCGACAATTGCTACTCGTGAGCCCTATACAAGTGATGAAAATAATTACGGTTACTTGCAGTATACAGAAGATGAGCTTTATGCAATTTTCTCAACAGCTCATCAAAATGGCTATCAAATTACCGTGCATGCTCAGGGAGATAAAGCAATAGAGCAATATTTAAATGTCGTGGAAAGACTGCTAAACGAGTATCCGCGCGAGGATCACCGCCATCGTGTAGAACATTTAGGCGTATGTCCCCCAGATTTGCAGGAAAAAGCAAAGGCGCTGAAGGTCATTCCGATTCTCAACCCTTCATTCCCATATGAATTCGGAGAAAGTTATATCCGCAATTATGGTGAACGTATTCATTATATGTATGCCGCAAGAGATTTATTGGACCAGGGCATCATTTCAGCTGCTGGTTCAGATGCGCCGATAACAACAGTTAATCCATTTATGGGTATTTACACTGCTGTCAGGCGTTTAACACGCGAAAATACAGCCTTTGGGCAACAGCAAAAAATATCTCTCATGGATGCCATCCGATTGTATACCTATAACGCTGCTTACGCTAGCTTTGATGAGGATGACAAAGGAAGCATTGAAGCAGGGAAATTGGCGGATTTAGTCATCTTAAACACTTCCCTATTAAATTGCCCTATTGAGGATATCCCCAAAGTGAAAGCAGATTTAACAATGCTGGATGGTGAAATAGTCTACGCAAATGAAATCTAAGAATGGAGAGTGAAGCATGTGAAAAAGTACTCACAACTATTACTGCTTATTCCTTTCATAGGAATGTGTGTCCTTCTGCCAGCAGCTAATCGCATTGAACCCTATATTTTAGGATTGCCATTCTTATTATTTTGGATTGCCGTTTGGATGATTCTATCATCTGTCATTTTGTTCATCGTTTATAGATTAGACCCTGCAAATGAAGGAAGTGAAGTCGAATGAACGTCGCCTTAATGATCATCTTTCTCGTTGCTGCTGTCGCTTTATACTTAGGTATTCGTGCTACTCGCGGAAAAGAAATGAACGTAAATGAGTTTGCGGTTGGGAACAAAGGATTCGGTACGCTGTTCGTATTCTTATTAATTGCAGGTGAAGTTTACACGACCTTTACTTTTTTAGGCGGCAGTGGATGGGCCTATTCAAATGGTGCAGCAGCTTACTATGTTCCAGCCTATATTTGCTTGGCTTATGTGCTTTCTTATTGGATTATCCCCAAAATTTGGCGTTTTGCAAAAAAGCATAACGTCATTTCTCAGCCCCAATACTTTATGGAAAATTATAACAGCAAAGCACTGGGTGTAGTCGTAGCTTTTATTGGTTTAATCGCTCTTGTTCCATATATTGTAATTCAATTAAAAGGTTTAGGAATTATTGTATCCGAAGCCTCATATGGAGCTATATCGCCATTAATTGCCTCTACCATCGGTGCAGTAATTGTCACAATTTATGTCACAGTCTCAGGTATCCATGGGTCCGCCTGGAATGCAGTATTAAAGGATATACTGATTTTATTTGTCATCGTATTTTTAGGCATCTATATTCCATATCATTATTTCGGCGGCATTCAGCCCTTATTTGAGGCCGTTCAAACAGTAAAGCCAGAAGCTTTAACCTTTGCAGCTGAAGGCTATAGTATGCCATGGTTTATTTCCACCATTATTTTAAATGCATTTGGTTTTTACCTGCTCCCGCAATCTTTCAGTGTAGTATTATCTGCTAAAAGTGAACGCTCATTAAAGAAAAATGCGATCACTTTGCCTTTGTATACCATTTTAATATTATTTGCCTTTTTTATTGGATTTGCAGCGATTATTCAGGTTCCGGGATTACAAGGAGCAGAAGGTGACCTATCACTGCTGCGTCTAACTATGCAAACATTTGATCCATGGTTTGTAGGAATTGTAGGCGGGGCTGGCCTATTAACTGCGTTAGTACCGGTATCCGTTATGGTTATGTCCGGTGCTGTAGGATTGATGACAGGTTTTTATAAGTTAATTAAGCCAAACTCCAGTGACCGCCAGCAGCTTACTGTATCCAAACTATTCGTTTTATTGATTATTTTAATAGCTTATGTTTTCACTATTACAGGCGGTAATGCATTGGCTATCTTAAACATTATGTCATATGGCTTGATCACACAATTAGTGCCAGCGCTGATTTTCGGCTTCTTTAATACCAAGTTTATGAATAAATACGGTGCTATGGCTGGAATTTTAACAGGAGTTTCGATTGTATTATATAACGCAATAACATCTTTTAAATTAATCAATATCTTCCCAAATATTCCAAGTGCTATTAATGATATCAATATTGGATTTGTAGCAATAGGGATTAATTTATTCATCGGAGTGAGTGTCAGTCTCCTTACTAACGCAATCGTAGAAAGAGAAAATGCCCGGGTAGCAGAAGAAGTTGCCCAATAATTAAGGGAGGGTCATTCTTTGAAAAAGTGTAATGCTAATCGGCTTCAGCAATTAATTGAATTATTCAGTGGATACGGCAAAACCGAAAACAACGGAGTAACAAGGCTTTCATTTTCGGCTGAGGATCTTGCAGCAAGGAAGAAATTCCAGGAATTATGCGAGGAACTGGACATGATAGTAACCCGCGACGATATGGGAAATATATATGCAACTTTGCCTGGTAAGCAAAACCTGCCTCCTATCGTAATAGGTTCTCATTTGGACTCTGTGATCAAGGGTGGGCGTTTCGATGGCGTGCTGGGTGTCCTTACTGCTTTAGAGGCTGTCTATACAATTAAAGAAGAAAATATCGAATTAGATTATCCTATTACGATTGTCAATTTTACTAATGAAGAAGGAGCCCGATTTGAGCCATCCCTTATGTCTTCTGGTGTTCTATCAGGCAAATTTGATAAAACGAAGATGCTTGCTTCAACTGATACAAATGGCATTTCATTTGCCCAAGCATTAAGTGAAAGCGGTTTTGAAGGTCCAGAAACAAATCGTTTGCAGGAAGCCAGTGCTTTTATCGAATTGCATATTGAACAAGGACCTGTGCTAGAGCGGAAAAACTTAGATATTGGTATTGTTGAAGGTGTGCTTGGAATGGTATGCTACGAAATCTCTGTCTATGGAGAATCCAATCATGCAGGTACTACTCCAATCAATATGCGTAGGGATCCAATGTTTGCCGCTGCCAATTTGATAGCAGATATGCAAAAGCAGCTGCAAAGACTAGATTCTGATATTGTCTACACAATCGGTCGTATAAATGCTTATCCTAATATTCATACAGTCATTCCTTCTGAAGTAACCTTTACTTTAGAGGCAAGACATAAGGATCCAAAAGTCATCGCAGAAGTAACGAGAATAGTAAATGAATTACCAGAAAACCCTAATTTCTGTTCAGTGGACTCGAAACAGCTTTGGGAGCGTGATACAGTTGACTTTGATGCAGAAGTAGTTGATGCTGTGGAGTATGCCTGCAATGAATTAGGGTATAGGGGGCATCGAATGTACAGCGGCGCTGGACATGACGCACAATTCATCGCTTCATATATTCCAACAGCAATGATTTTTGTTCCAAGTGTAAATGGGTACAGTCACCGTGAAGATGAATTTACTTCTTATGAAGACTGTGCTAAGGGAGCTAATGTACTACTTAACGCTGTATTAAAATTGTGCAAGGAAAAGGTAAACTCATAGTCTGAAGCAGTTTTCTTCGCTAAGAGAAAGGCTGCCTTCTCACGAAGGCAGCCTCTCTTTTCTTTAGTTAGCACTTCTTTTAAACGGCCACCAGTTTGCCTGGCCGAAGTTCTTGACCATGACCGGTATAAATAGCGGCAGCACAATCAGTGCGTAGAGCATTAATCCGATCAGAATGATGGACGCGATCTGCAATAGCGACAGCATTCCGGATGGCATCATTGCCGCGAATGTTCCGCCCAGGATTACCGCAGCTGAAATAATAACAGTGCCCATCTTTTTCATGGATAACAGCATTGCATCTGCGATTGAAAGGTCACGATATTCATTAAAACGGTCCATCAAGAAAATGCTGTAGTCAACGCCAAGCGCCACGAGAATAACGAATGCAAAGAATGGAACCGCCCAGCTGATGCCTGTGTATCCTAGCAGATTCACAAAAATCGCTTCATTTATTGCCATACTTGTATAGTAGGTCAGAATCAATGATCCAATTAAATAGATTGGCATGATGATTGATCTGAAGAGGAACACAAGGATGATGGAAATGCCCAGCAGCATCAATACGACTGTACGGGAGTAATCCTGATCTGACATTGTGCTTAAATCAGCATTGGTACTTGTAATCCCGCCTACCGCGACAACTGCATTTTCAAGCTTAGTCCCTTTTGTCGCTCTTTCCACAGCTTCCTTGATTTCATCCACCTGGTTAATGGCTTCGTTAGAATAAGGATTTGCTTCAAGCACAACATCCATTGTCATGACTTTTCGGTCCTCAGACAAATAGACATCAAACACCTGGGCAAACTCTTTATCCTCCAGAACCTCAGGCGGCAGATAGAAACCATCCATATTATCCGAGTTTGAAAGACCTGCCAGGTAATCCTGTGCAGAACCGAGTCCTTCAGATACCTGCTCAAGCCCATCTGCACTCTGGCCAAGGCCATCTGTCAGCTGGCTGATTTGTCCGCCAAGATCGCCAAATCCGGCAAGAAGCTGTTCCTGCCCTCCATTGATTCCGGCTAAACCATTTGTCAGCTTTGGAAAATTATTAACGATTTGTCCCTGGCCGTCCGCAAGCTGATTGAGCCCTGCCTGCTGGGCTTCGATTCCTTTGATCAGCTGCTGGAGCCCGGCAGCTAATTCCTTTTGGCCGGATATGGCGGTCCCGAAGTTTTTATTTGCTTCCGCCAAGCCGTTTTGCAGCTGTGTTAACCCCCTATTAGCAGCATTGATACCTTCTGAAACTTTTGGAAGCTGCTGCTGAAGGCCAGCTACTTGACCTTTAATTGCTTGGTATTGAGGGTCTTGGGCCAGCTCAGGGTCCTTGGTTTCAACATAGCCAAACAGTGCTTCATTTGCCTGTCTGATGCCATCCGACAACTGATTTAAGTTCGTCTGGATTTCTTTATAGCCCGCCATTAAGGAAGGAATGGCCTCTTCTGCTGACTGATACCCAACTAGCAGCTGCTGATATCCAGCGAGAAGCTCTTCGGCACCGGCCTTGGATTTTTCTAATCCCTCTTTAATTTGATCTGAACCTGCCGATCCCTGGCGAATACCATCTTCGATTTTTGCCAGGTTCGTCTGAATTTCACCAAGGCCTGACTTGATTTCATTGGTGCCCGAAATCAAATCATTGATTCCTTTTGCGGCATTCTGCAGTTCAGGTTCTGATTTGGACAGTTCGCTGCTTGCTTCATTCAAACCATCAGAAATTTTGTTCAGTCCATCTTTTCCTTCCCCCAGCCCTTCTTCAAGCGTTTCAGCTTGTTTGGCAACAAAGAAGTCTTCTATTGGCTCTCCAGTTGGTCTTGTAACAGAACGGACTGTATCCACCAAATCTACTTTTTCAACTTCCCGGCTAATTTTCTCAGCCAGGCCTACATATTCTGCTGAATCCATTTCCTCATCGTTTTTCAAGACGATCTGCGTTGGCATGGATTCTCCCGGCCCAAAGCTGTCAGCTATGGCATTAAATGCCTTAATGGAATTAACATCCCCGCCGATTTCCTCAAGGGAGTTGTAGGAAAGGTCTCCGTCATATGTTACCAGGAATGGCACACAAACAGCTGCCACGATAAGCAATGCCAGGAATGGACGCGCCAGCGAGAATCGGCCGACCGTACCCCATAGCTTGCTTTCACCATGCTCGGCACTCTTTTTCGAAGGCCAGAATATTTTCTGTCCCAGCACCGCCATAAAGAATGGCACAATGGTAAATAAAGCAATTAAGAGAATCGCTACACCAATGGCCACAGCTGCTGCTGACTGGTAAAGAATAAACTGCGAGAAGCCAATTGCAGCAAAGCCAATCATAACAGCCAGGCCGCTGAAAAATACTGTACGCCCCGCATTTCGGTATGTTGCCACAATGGCGTCTGCTGTGCTCTCGTTATAGGAAAGCTCTTCTTTAAAACGGCTAAGCAGCAGGATACAATAGTCTGTTCCAATCCCAAACAGAATCGCTACAAGGAAAATTTGGGTATAGTTTGAAATCGGAAAATCCAGTCTATCTACTAAAAATGCCACAATGGATTGTGAAGCAAGATAAGTGAATCCCACTGTCAGGAGCGGGATAATCGGCGCAACCACTGATCGGAATACCAGCAGCAAAACAACCAGAATAAAGACGACTGTGATCCCTTCCGTCTTTTTCAGTCCTTCCTGAGAACTGTTCATGAGATCTTCATTGATCAGCCATTCACTCGTATAATAGTGATCTACCTTAGCATCATCAATAGCTGAATAAAGCTCTTCACTCAGCTCTGCTGGCTCACGATCGTTCCAGCTTACATTTACAGAAGCAAGAATCGACTTGCCATTCTCTGAAACAAGCTGTTCTTTTAAGCTTTCTTCATTAAAATGGGTAAGAATTTCAGTGATTCCCATTTCTGAGCTTTTGTCTTCAAGCGTCCGGATAGCTTTCTCCGCTTCTTTGATTTCTTCTCCTGTGAGCTTTTTATCATTATGAAAAACAAGTGCAATCTGGGTCTCATCCCCGCCGCCTTCCTGTTTCTGCACTTCTTGCATGATATCCCCGGCAAGTGTGGATGAATACTCGTCAGGAACAGTAATCTGCCCTTTATCACGGACCAGATCTGCCATGTTCGGAGCTGCCATAAACAAGCCGGCAGCCACTGCGATCCAGACGGCAATGACAAGCCATTTTCTTTTAATAATTGAATACACTATTTTATCCCCCGCTTTGTTTTCTGATAAAAGTGAAACTTCAATCAGCGGGAACTTTCCTCCGCTGATTGTTAGTCTTACTGCCCGTTAGACTGCGATAGTACTTTATCCAATTTCTCAAATGTTTCGATGAACTGCTGGATTTCGGTTTGATCAAATTTATTTATCAGCGATTCTACAAGGTTATGAATCTTTTCTTCTGCTTTCACGTACAACTCATTCCCTTTTTCGGTAAGGGTCAGATAGACGACCCTGCGATCATTTTCATCACGCGTCCGCTGAATCAGGCCCTTTTCCCACATGCGTGTTATCATGGCGGTGATCGCACTCTTTTTTACATCAAACACTTCTGCAAGCTCTGACGAAGTACAGGAACCTGCCTGGTTTATGTACCTCAGAGTAAAATGCTGATCATTGGTCAGATCGCTGCCAATCTGATCTTTCACAAGGGACGCAGCCTTTTTCTCAACAGAAAAAGAAACGGCAATATACCGGTCGACCAAATCCTTAATGTCTGGCACACTCACTTATATATTCACCTCACAGTGTGATTATTCTATCGTTTAACTGTTCAACTACTTAACTATTAACGTAGTTAACTTTAATATAGAGAAGGATTATTGTCAATTTAACTTTATCAACTGGAATAAAATAAAGTTTACCTTGCTCATTTGCGATAACAGCGAAGATTTCTAATTCATTGAGTTTGAACTTATCGCCGAAACTAAAAAAAAGACCCCATCTCTGGAGCCTTGTCCTTAAAATTCGATTTTAATCTTCTCTGCATCTTCAATCTTGTTCTTATCACCACTAAACACGTCGCTGGTAGTTATTTCAATACTTTTCAGATCTGATTTCTCAATGATAAAGCCAACATTGCCGGCTTTGGATTCGTTAGGCCCAATTTCTTTGTTAAGCCCATCAAGATACATATCTTTTTCCCAGGTTATTTGCTCACCTTCGCTTGTTTCTAGGATGGCTGCCGGGGCAAAATTCACTTTTTGATCAGAGGTGTTCTTAATTTGCACAAAAAAATTAACAAAGTCAAATTCCTCGTCATGGGTCAAGGTGTGAAAATAGTCAACCAGACTGTAGTCAGGCTTCAGATGCATCACTTTTGCATCAGTTACTTTCATTTCGATTGGGCCAATCTTATAATTTCCGTCCACAGTTTTTGCTTTTTTTAAAGTGATTTCACCTTTTTCATCTATGTGAGTCTTCCCTTCTTCCCGCAGCTGCCGGTCATCCGGAACCTGAGGGTTTGGGTCATAATTTTCCACCGCTTCGTTTTCCGCCGGAACTTCTGCCTTAGCATCTGCAGGCTGTTCCGGGGCACTTGAGCAGCCGAACAGGACAGTGGATAAGAGCGTAATCACTGTGATTATTTTTATCATGATGATCCCCCTTCAGTATTGAAAAAAGTTCCCGCTGCATTCCGAAAGCAGCGGGAGATAAAAATTTATTTATCTTCAATCTTTACTTTAGACTTTAATATCTCAAAGATCAGTTTAGCCTGGTCAGTATTCTCAATTTGCCCTGCAAATCGGTCGCTGGCTGGGCCAAATGCATACACAGGCACATCTTCACCTGTATGGCCGCCTGTTGTCCAGCCCGTATGGGAGCGCTGGTTGAAAATTTCTTCAATGGCATTATCGATGTCAGCTGCCTTTTTCGTTTCAGCAGCTTTTTTAACAGATTGAATTTCTCCTTCTTTTAAATCAAGATCAATATACTCCTTTAGCGTTTCTTCCACACCGGCTCCATTGGCAATTTCCTGCGCCATGAAATCTGGTGTGCGCTTCGCTGCTTTAATTGGCTCGCTGAACCAGTTGTAGTTGCCATCAGAACCGATGGAATAGCCGCCAGTTGAATGGTCAGCAGTTGCCACCACAAGAGTGTGCTTGTCCTTCTTCGCAAACTCGACCGCAGCTTTGAATGCTTTCTCGAAGTCTTCCATTTCACTCATAGCGCTGACAATGTCATTATCGTGGCCAGCCCAGTCTACCTGACTTCCTTCTACCATCAGGAAGAAGCCGTCTTTATCTTTGTTCAAACGCTCGATTGCAGAAGCAGTCATATCCTTCAGTGAAGGTGTGTCTTCTGTGCGGTCAATCATTTTAGGCATGCCGCGTTCTGCAAACAGACCAAGAACTTGTTCATTTTTATCAGCCAATAATTCTTGGCGGTTTGTTACATAGCTGTATCCGTCTTTCTTGAATTCCTCCGCGATGTTTCTGTCTTTGCGGACAAGCAGATCAGTTCCCCCGCCAAGTAGAACATCTACTCTGTGCTTGCCATTGATAAGTTCATCATAATAATCATCGGCAATGGCATTCATATTCTGCCGGCTTTCGTCATGCGATCCGAATGAGGCAGGAGTGGCATGCGTAATTTCTGATGTAGCTACAAGACCAGTCGCTTTTCCTTGCTCTTTCGCTGCTTCCAAAACTGTTTTTACCTCAGAGCCGTCATTATCAACAGCAATGGCATTGTTATATGTTTTTATGCCTGCAGACATGGCTGTGGCTGCAGATGCAGAGTCTGTAACATTTTGTTCGGGATCTTCCGGATAAGTCATTTGCTGGCCGACCAAATATTTATCCAACTCAGTACGTTCAACAAATTTTGTGCCGGGATCGTCTTTTAAATATCGGTATGCAGACGTGTAGGATACGCCCATCCCGTCGCCGATAAGGAAAATAACATTTTTGATCTTTCTATTATCTGTTTTGCCCTTAGCTTCTGTTTGCTGTACTGAACCGATTAGTCCGCCAAACGCAACTGCAGAAGCAGCAAGGATTGGAAGTGTCTTTTTTGTGAATTTCTTAAATTTCATTCTATTAACCTCCCTTTATTATCTTACAAATAGTAGTATAGAACCCTAATGTAAATGAGAGATTAATAGAATGTAAAAATGAACTAACACTAATGTAAAGATGCTTTTTTTGCTTCCCCCAATATTTTTATGTAAAATTCATACAAGGACGATAGTCGAAGGAGAGATTTCAATGAAAGTATTGGCTTTGCTGGGCAGTACAAGAGAAAACGGGAACTCGGAGTATTTGGCAAATAAGATTGTGGAAGGGACTGATCACACCCTTGTAAAATTAGCAGATTTGCATATCGAACCGATTGTGGATCAAAGGCATGCGGATGGCGGCTTTACAACGGTTAATGACGACTATGAACAATTAGTGAGGAACATGCTGTCACATGATGTTTTCGTATTCGCTACCCCTTTATACTGGTATGGCATGAGCGGTCCAATGAAGGATTTCTTTGATCGCTGGTCCCAGTATCTAAGGGATGAGCGCTTTAATCTGAAAGAAGAGCTGGCTAAGAAGAAGGCATACGTAGTTATTACCGGCGGCAGCAGTGCGAAAGTCAAAGGACTTCCACTTGTTCAGCAATTTCAATACATTTTTGATTTTGTCGGGATGGAATTCGCGGACTATATCATCGGGAGCGGGGTAAAGCCGGGAGAAGTGAAAGAAGATTCTTTAGCATTAGCGAAGGCCGAACAATGGAATAAAAGATTTTCAAAATAAAAAGGCGGACTCGAGGGTCCCGCCTTTTTATCTGGATGATTCCTGTCTCACCCTGGAATCTTTTTTTAGCTGATTTTCGCCATCAGGATCCAAGTATAGCTTCCTGCTAGGCATAGCCACATAAACACGCTCATTTTCAAGAATGTCCATAATCTCAAAGTTGATTTCTTCCTTTATTTTCAGGAACTCGCCCCAATTTGTTGTTTTTGTAAAGAAATAAAGGAAGATATCAAGCCCATTTTCTTTATAATCGTCAAAAGTGACAAAGATGGTATCCGGATGAATGTCTGAATGGTGTTTCAAAAGGTATTCAATTTGCCCTACCACATTCGCCATTTGATCTTTTGTCGTATCATGAGTAACACGCAATCTGAAGCTGATTTGCCTTTTTCCCATCTTGCTCCAGTTTGTAATCGACTCATTTGCTAACGTAGCATTTGGCACTGTGACAAGTGCCTGAGCGAATGTTCTAACTTTCGTGCTTCGGAAAGAAATGTCTTCAACTGTTCCCTCCACACTCGGCGTCATAATCCAATCACCAATTGTGAATGGCTTTTCTGTAATAATGACGAATCCGCCAAACAAATTGCCAAGGACATCCTTTGCTGCAAACGCAATGGCAACTCCGCCTAATCCAAGGCCCGCTACAAAGCCATTCACATCATAACCAAACTCCTGGGCAACGATGCTAAAACTGATGGCCACAATAACGACTCTTAAGGCCTTTGAAATAAACGGAATGAGAATATCATCAATTTCCAGGCCGTACCTAACCTTCAGGCTGGTAAAAAGGGCAGATGACGCAGCTGCCATATTGTACAATCCCCACGTGAGTAAGATTATGAATGAAGAACTTATTATATCCAGAAATAAAGAATTATGCTGATTTAGATATGGAAAATAGCCAACTGAAAAGTAGATTCCTATAATGATAAATAACCACTGAATCGGCTTCTGGAATGAAATAAATATATGAGAGAAAAAGTCATTTGGCGCTTTTCTGCTCAGCTTTAATAAAAGGGTAAATACATATTTAGTAAAAAGCTTGCGGAAAATGAGAAAAAGCAACAGGATCCCAATAGAAATTCCTATATCCACTAATTTATCATTTGTTAAATAAGATTCCCAAAACATTTTATTACCTCCTCGATGCTATTTGTTATCATAACATAATTCTTCGAACAGGTTATCATACAAAATTCCCTAAGTTTGTGTCGGTAAACCCTCACTCTTCACCTAATAAAGGCTCCCAATTCAATTCCAATAAATGCCAGGGCTGTTCCTCCCCCATAGCTCAAAATATTATATAGAATAAAATCCTTTTTCCTTTTATCCATGTGCAGCTGCATCGCTTCCAGCTTCAATGTAGAAAAAGTGGTGAATGCCCCCATGAATCCTGTGCCAAGCAGCATAAAAGTACTTCCTTCTATCCCTGAGCCCACCATGATTCCAAGAAGAAGGGAACCAAATAAGTTAATAACAAGCGTGGCAGCCGGGAACTTCGATACAAATCTTTTACTAATGAGCTGACTGACCCATAGCCGGGAGATTGCTCCAAAGAAACCGCCTATTCCCACCATTAATACATATAACGCACTCATCCGGCTTCTTCTCCTTTCCTGACCTGAAATCCTAAGCGACTCATCCATAATCCGCCCAAAAGACTGGCTGCAATATACAAAACGGCCAGAGCTGTCTGTCCAGTGAGAAAAAGTGTTACTGTTTCAACGCTCAATGTCGAAAAAGTCGTAAAGGATCCAACAAAGCCCGTTCCCAGTGCTGTTTTTATATGGGCTGGCAAAGAAAGACGAACCATCAGCCCCGTTGTCAGCCAAGCCAGGAGGAAACTTCCCAGGAGATTAACCGTCAAAGTGGCAAAAGGAAAAACGGCACTTTCCTGAAAAAGAAAAACGCCCATGCTGTAACGTAATGCGGCACCTAAAAACCCTGCGGCACCAACCAGTATATAAACCATCCAGAACCCTCCATTTCCCTTATTTTACCCAAAACAAAAAGACTCCTGCCAGTTACCACATAACTGACAGGAGTCATTAGCCAAAAGGCGGTTAATGGTGAACTCCATCACCTGATGAGTTTATCTTTACTAACACTTTAAAACATCGGAAAAAGAATTAAAAGACTTTTATCCCAATTTCAATAAGATTTCCTCTTTTTTATAAACAGCACAGAAAGAAGCAGACCATATAACAGATGGCCTAAAAGCCAAATAAAGATGGCAGGTAAAGATGTAAGTTCAGGGGTTCGTGCAGATAATGCAGTTGTTGGATAAAGCAGGACTCCTATGGAAAAGGTGATGAATAATGTGCGGATGAAGATTTGTTTCCAGCGGTATTTTTTTATTAAAAATAATAAGCTGACTCCTAAAATGACTGAAATGATCAGGTGAAATCCAAACTCGATTAATTCGGGAAAATGATAGTTTTTTAAAATCGGAAAGTAATCCACATTTAATAACAATGTGTACACTTTTATTCCCGTGGTTATCTCAGCCATTTTCAGAAATAACCCCAGGAAAGTTCCAGATAGCAGCCCCGTAAATGCACCGTTTGCCAAAAGTCTCCGCATTGAATCTATCCTTCCCGTTGATTGAGACTACTTAATATCCGGGAGATTTCCTACCTTAGTCCCATTCTTGGACTGTTTAATAAAGTCCTGTATATCCTCAATTGTTAACCCCAGCTGTTTGGCTGTCAGTATTAGCTCTACCCATTCTTTATCAATCTTACCCTCACAGGTTTCCATTCCCTTTTCCACTCTCCCGTAAAGATTCTGTTCCCCTCAGAAGTCTTCATTGAGTGCTGCTTTTATTAATCATTCCATATAGGAATAAATGGACAATCTCTGTTGCTAAACCTTCTGGAGTTTTTAACCCATTGAATAATTTTGTTAATGTCAGGCGTTCAATAACCCCCGTCAGACTCTCAGCGACAGTTCCCATATCAATATCTTTCCTGAAGTACCCTGCCTGCTGTTCTGATAAGAGATTGGCTTCAATTTGACCAGCTAGTATCTCCTTAAATTCCACGGCATCCGGGGCCATGAAAAAACCGATGCGGGTTAAATTTTGGTTTTCCATAAAAAATTTAAAAATAGCAGATAGGCCTGAGGTTATTCGTTCAGGAAGTGCAGGTAAATCAAGGCCTGATTCCACACGGCTATTGGACGTAAGTTCGGAAAGCCGGTTACGAAACAAATCGACCAGTTCTTGGAAAATGGCGTCTTTGCTTTCAAAGTACAGGTAAAACGATGGCTGTGTGAGACCTGCTCTTTGCACAATCTCGCTAATTTTTGTAAGAAAGTAACCCTTTAGCGCAAATTCCTCTGCGGCAATTTCAAGAAGCAGTGCACGGCTCTGCTCCCCGCTGACCCCTCTTTTCCGTCCTCTGTTCCCCATAAATAACAGCTCCATCTGCAATATATTACTCATAAGTATTATCTACTATCATTATTGGAAAAGTCAACCAATTATCTGAATTTTTTATTAATAAACAGAGAAAGTTATGTTATACTCAAAAAGGGAACGTACATTCTTATTTTACGCTGGGGGATGGGAAATGGAAAGTTTTGAAGCAGCTTATATTGCAGGAATTATAGACGGTGAAGGAACAATCACTCTAACCAGGATGCATGCGAGAGAGCATCGTCGGCCCTGTATAACAATAGCATCTACTGATAAGGAGCTGTTAGTTTATATACAAACATTAACAGGCGGGACCATAATTAATAAAAAAAATTACAAGCCGGGTATTCACAAAAATTCTTTCTCTCTGAATATTAAACAAAAGGAAAAAGTTATGTCCGTACTAAAACAAGTATCACCTTACTTAAGAGTGGATAAAAAGAGAAACCGGGCTTTGTGGATACTCGAAAATTATGTAAGAGTAACTCCGAGAAATGGCAAATATGATATGGAGAAGTTAAGACAGAAGATTTTATTCGAAGAAGACTTTTTTAAGATATAAAGTGAAACTTCAATCAATGGGGGTGTT
>NZ_NPDG01000037.1:0-44425 GCF_002272225.1 Bacillus sp. 7894-2 | reverse complement strand
AAAATGACAAATAAAAAACCACCAAATATGTATTTGGTGGAGACGGTGGGACGTGCACTTCCATGCTTTCGTCATGGCACTGACTATATCTTGAACCTGTCTTAACAGGTCCTTCGGCGTATTATGCGAAATATAAATTTACCTGATGCTCAGGCAGGATTCCGCATCCTAGTACCACCACTTCTGTGGCAGCCTATAAGTCGATACACGGCTGTTGGATTGCTCCACATACCGCTCGGCATTGCCCTATCGCCAATGGCGACTTAGGTTTCACCGATAAAGCCGAATTTTCACTTGTGTGTTGCCACACAAGGCGACTAATAATTAATCGAACCCACGTCCAGAAATATCGGCACTTAAGCTTCTACGAGTGTAGTCGATATATTCGCGATTCGCTGATCCTTATGCCTATCGACGGGCGTCCGACCAGCTAGCCTGGTTGTTCTCTTCCTTCATCCTCAGGCGGTGGAATCCGGCGTAGCCCACTAAAAGTGAGTCCGCTACCCTACCACATGGGCGATGGAGGGGCGAACCGCTAAAGGCCTATTAGGCAGCTAAAGCGAAGTTGTTTTGAGTTTTGCCAGTTATTGGCTTTGACGTTTTAACGAGGCCGATCCCCTCGACTCGCAACCTAAGCTCGAACTATCCCTGTCGAATCCGTAGCGTCCCCATTATAATAGGTCTGCGCCGAATCTTATTCAGCACGCTGACGTTCGGATAAGCTCGAAATAGATGAGCTAAAGTTTGTGTCACTCGCTGTGACAATTACTATTATAGCACACTGAGCAAATTTTTCAATTGTAAGGTTCTGGATTTACATTTTCTGCCTTTCACGGAAAGCACGCTCAACTTCACGCTTGGCTTCTTTCTTCTTGAGATCCTCACGCTTATCATATTTCTTTTTACCCCTTGCCAGGCCAATTAAAACTTTTGCATAACCATTCTTGAGGTACATTTTTAATGGAACGATCGAGTAGCCGACTTCCTTCGACTCACCGATCAGCTTGCTGATTTCTTTTCTGTGCAGGAGAAGCTTTCTGGTCCTTAGCGGATCGTGATTGTAGCGGTTTCCCTGCTCATAAGGACTGACATGCATGCCGAAAAGAAAGAGCTCATTGTTTTGAATTCTAGCATATGAGTCCTTCAGGTTCACCTTGCCCGCCCGGATCGATTTAATTTCTGTTCCCTGCAGAACAATTCCCGCTTCATATGTTTCTTCTATAGCATAGTCATGATAGGCCTTTTTATTTTGCGCAACCATTTTGCCAGTTCCTTTTGGCATGTTGAATCCCCCTTTGCTCCCCTTTCCTGTTATCAGGAAATGCAGCATCCGTTCTCTATCGGTTTCTTTATTATAGCAAAATTGCATGCCCCTCTCAACGCGGAGCCCTGCCGGGAAGGAAAGAGAGAGCCTTTAAAGCCCTCCCGCATTTACCGCTTCTTTTTCTTCCGCTTTGCTTTTGGCGCATTTTCGTAATGCTTTTTCTCTTTTTTCTTTCTTGGACCGCCTGGACTGTTTCCTTTGCCCTCATCAGACTTCCCTCTGCGCGGCTTTTTCTCGGTGCTGCCAGTCTTGAACACCTTTGGCGCATCCCGATTTTCCCGTCTGCGGGTTCCCTTCATGCCGACGATTTCAAAATCAATTGAGCGTTCGTCTTTGTTTACATTAACGACACGGACTGTAATCTCGTCGCCAATGCGGTAGACATTACCCGTACGCTCCCCGATCATCGCCATCTGGCGCTCATCATAGCGGTAATAATCGTCTGTCATATAGCTGACATGGATAAGTCCTTCAATCGTGTTTGGAAGCTCGACAAACATGCCAAAGTTTGTAACAGAGCTGATGATCCCATCATATTCCTCGCCGATTTTATCAGCCATATATTCCGCTTTCTTCAGTTCATCTGTTTCACGTTCCGCTTCAACTGCACGGCGCTCCATATTGGAAGAGTGTTCGGCAATGTCTGGCAGCTGTACGTTCCACTTTTCCCTTGTCGCCTGATCCAGCTTGCCTTCAATTAAGTAAGTGCGGATAAGTCTGTGGACAATTAAGTCCGGGTAACGGCGGATCGGTGATGTGAAGTGTGTGTAAAACTCTGTTGATAACCCGAAGTGCCCAAGGCTCTCTTCAAAGTACTTCGCCTGCTGCATAGAGCGCAGCATCACTGTGCTGACCACCATTTCTTCCGGTTTTCCCTGAACCTCTTCAATGATTCCCTGAAGGGCACGCGGGTGAACGGAATTAGCTGTTCCTTTTACGATATAGCCGAAGTTTGTAATAAACTCAAAAAATCTTCTAAGCTTATCTTCTTTTGGATCTTCATGGATACGGTAAATGAACGGTACTTCCATCCAATGGAAGTGCTCAGCAACGGTTTCATTGGCTGCGAGCATAAACTCTTCAATCAGGCGCTCTGCAATCGAGCGTTCACGCAATGCGACTTCTGTCGGGTTGCCCTCTTCATCCACAATGACCTTCGCTTCTTTAAAATCAAAGTCGATGGCTCCGCGGTGCATTCTCTTTTTACGCAGGATCAGAGAAAGCTCCTTCATCATTTCGAACATCGGCACAAGCGGTTGGTATCTGTTGATAAGTTCTTCGTCCTGCTCTTCTAAGATCTTATTCACATCTGAATAAGTCATTCGTTCCGTTGTTTTAATCACACTCTGGAAAATTTCGTGATTCACTACTTCTCCATCCGATGTGATTTCCATCTCACAAGAAAGAGTAAGCCGGTCCACTTTCGGATTCAATGAGCAAATGCCATTTGATAAGCGATGCGGGATCATCGGGATAACCCGGTCCACTAAATACACAGAGGTTGCCCGCTCTTCCGCTTCCCTGTCAATCGGGGAATCCTCACGGACATAGTACGTGACATCGGCAATATGAACGCCAAGCTTGTAGTTGCCGTTATCCAGTTTTTTAACCATTACTGCATCATCAAGATCCTTTGCATCTGCACCGTCTATTGTGACAATAACTTCATTTCTCAAGTCACGACGGTTTTCAAGCTCACTTGGATCAATCGTATCCGGCGTTTCCTCAGCCTGCTTAAGCACCTCATCCGGGAACTCAAGCGGAAGGCCATGCTTGTGAATAACAGACAGAATATCCACACCCGGGTCGTTTTTATGCCCAAGTATGTCGATGACTTCTCCTTCTGCACTCTTTCTGCCTTCTGGATAAGTGGTCAGTTTTACAACGACCTTATGCCCTTCAACCGCACCTTTTGATGCTGATTTGGGGATAAAAATATCGCTGGCAAACTTTTTATCATCGGGGATAACAAATCCAAAGTGCTTGCTTTCCGTATACGTTCCGACAATTTGTGTCACACCGCGCTCTAAGATACGGACAATGGTGCCTTCCCGCCTCTGGCCTGAACTCTCAGACGTCACACGTGCGAGAACAATATCCCCATTTAAGGCATTATTCGTTTCATTGGGCGGGATAAATATATCATCCATCCCCTGCTCTTCCGGAATAACAAAGGCAAACCCCTTTGCGTGGCCGGAAAGCTTCCCGCGGATCAGATTCATTTTTTCAGGCAGGCCATAACGATTGCTTCTCGTTCTGACGACTAGCCCTTTTTCCTCCATGACAACAAGCGCCTTGACGAAGTCTTTGAAGCCTGTGGAATCCTCAATTCCAAATGCGGCTTCCAGCTCCTGGACCGTCAATGGCTTATAGGCTTCATCCTTCATATAATGAAGCAGCTTGTCGATCAGCTGTTGTATGTTATTTTCCATATCTTCATCCCTCCTCAGGGAGTTTTTCTTTTGTTATTATTCTTCCCAATCAAGCTTTTCTAAAAACTCATATACATCTTCATGCAGCTGGTCACGCTCTTTATCCAGAGTAATGACGTGCCCGGATTCTTCGTACCACTTGAGTTTCTTTAAGTCATTCTCCACTTCATTGAAAATGATGTTGGCACTATCCGTGTTGATCATATGGTCATGTCGTGCCTGTACAACAAATGTCGGCGAGTAAATCATATCCACATGATTGCGCACATCCGCGATCAGCTCCTGGAGTGCCTTTAATGTATTCATCGGTGTTTTCTGGAACTCTTTCATTTCCTGCTCAATTTGGTCTTCCGTCTTTCCTTCAAGTCTTTTATATTCTCTTGCATAGCTCAGAATTCCTTCATACATGACTTCTTCGCTTTTTATGTACATTGGTGCGCACATCGGGACAATACCCTTTACAGGTACAGTGTAACCCAATTTAAGGGAAAATACGCCGCCAAGTGAAAGTCCGGCCACTGCAATTTCTTTATGTCCCTTATTTTTCAGAAATTCGTACCCTTCCATCACATCTTTCCACCAGTCTTCCGGGCCTGTATGAACAAGCTCTTCCGGCGGAACCCCATGTCCCTTATATTGCGGGGCATGGCAGGTATAGCCCTTCGTTTCAAGAAACCTTGCCATCATTCTGACATCTGCTGTATTTCCGGTAAAACCATGCAGAAGCAGGACTGCTCTTTTTCCATTTCCAAATGTAAACGGTTTTGGTGCAACAACTCTCATTGATAAAACTCCTTTTACCTTATGATTCCTATAATTTTATTAATCAAACGTTTGATTGAATCTGCATTCCTTATTTTTAGCAAACAGCGGGGGAACATGCCAATAAAAAGCTTTCTTAAGCGAAAACTGCCGAAGAAAAATAAAAGCCTGACCTTCTGAAGGCCAGGCGCTGCATTCATTTATACCGCAAAATAAGAAACTAAAACAGTAAGTACAAAGAATAAGACTGAAAGAACAACGGTAGTGCGGTGAAGAACGAGATCAATACCGCGCGCTTTTTGCTTTCCAAAAAGCTGCTCTGCTCCCCCTGAAATGGCACCGGAAAGACCTGCGCTTTTACCAGACTGAAGGAGTACAACTACAATAAGGGCAATCGAAACAATGACTAAAAGGGTAATCAATAATGTATGCATGAAGCCACCTCCTGAAAACGTACAATCACATTATTCTTAATTTATCACATTTTAATGGTATTCACAATAAGATTTTGAGGTTCGCACAAGAGCTGAAAATAAATTCTATTTTTGTGCGTTCAGAAAGCTCTTGGCCAAGCCAAAAAACAGCCGCCCCACCCGGGACGGCTGCACAAGCAAGATTACTTGCTCAAGTTATAGAAAGATTTTAAGCCATCGTATACAGCTAAGTCGCCAAGCTCGTCTTCGATGCGAAGAAGCTGGTTGTATTTCGCGATACGGTCTGTACGGGACATTGAGCCAGTTTTGATCTGGCCAGCGTTTGTCGCAACAGCGATGTCAGCGATTGTAGCATCTTCTGTTTCACCTGAACGGTGGGATACAACTGCAGTGTAGCCGGCACGCTTCGCCATTTCGATTGCTTCGAAAGTTTCTGTTAAGGTACCGATTTGGTTTACTTTGATCAGGATTGAGTTGCCTACGCCCTGCTCGATTCCTTGAGCAAGCTTTTTCGTGTTTGTAACGAACAAGTCGTCACCAACAAGCTGAACTTTTCCGCCAATGCGGTCAGTTAATAGCTTATGGCCTTCCCAGTCGTTTTCGTCAAGACCATCTTCAATTGAGATGATAGGGAACTCGTTTACCAGCTCTTCGTAGAAGTTAACCATATCTTCTGAAGTTAAACCAGTGCGGCCTTCGCCTGCAAGATCGTATTTACCGGTTTCTTTGTTGTAGAACTCAGAAGAAGCAACATCCATTGCAAGGTAGATGTCTTTGCCAGCTTCGTAGCCAGCGTTAGAGATTGCTTCAATGATAACTTCAAGAGCTTCACGGTTAGAACCAAGGTTTGGAGCAAATCCGCCTTCGTCACCTACAGCAGTGTTAAGACCTTTGCCAGATAAAACTTTTTTCAATGAATGGAATACTTCAGCACCCATGCGGATGGCTTCCTTGAAGGTAGGAGCTCCAACAGGCATGATCATGAATTCCTGGAAGTCCACGTTGTTGTCAGCATGAGATCCGCCGTTGATGATGTTCATCATTGGTGTTGGAAGCTGCTTCGCGTTGAAGCCTCCAAGGTAACGGTATAAAGGAAGTCCTACAGACTCAGCAGCTGCATGTGCACAAGCCATGGATACGCCAAGGATTGCGTTTGCGCCAAGCTTTCCTTTGTTTTCAGTTCCATCTAACGCGATCATTGTGCGGTCGATGCCAACCTGATCTGTTACATCCAAGCCGATTACAGCATCTGCAATCAGGTTATTTACGTTGTCTACCGCTTTTTGAACGCCTTTTCCAAGGTAGCGGGACTTGTCGCCGTCACGAAGTTCTACTGCTTCGTGCTCACCAGTTGATGCTCCGGAAGGAACAATCGCGCGTCCAAAGAATCCTGATTCTGTTAAAACTTCTACTTCAACTGTTGGGTTACCGCGGGAATCCAATACTTCACGTGCATATACTTGTTCGATAAATGGCATAGTAATTCTCTCCTTTATGATAAAAAATTGTTTTCGACAAAATTCGGGTGGTGCCTGTCACTTTTTCAGTAATGATGTTCCTGTCATTTCAGCCGGTTTTTCCAGTCCAAGCAGGTCCAGAACTGTTGGAGCAAGGTCTCCTAAGATTCCGTCTGTACGGAGTTCTGCACCGTCCTGTGTGACGATGACTGGAACCGGGTTTGTTGTGTGAGCAGTCATCGGGCCGCCTTCTAGCGTAACAACTTCATCGGCATTTCCGTGGTCAGCTGTGATGATCGCTTTTCCGCCTTTTGAAATAATCAGGTCAACAATTTTGCCAAGGCATTCGTCAACTGTTTCAACCGCCTTGATCGTTGGCTCAAGCATGCCCGAGTGTCCCACCATGTCCGGGTTGGCGAAATTCAGGATGATCGCATCGAAATTGTCAGCTTCCACTTCCTTCAGCAACGCGTCCGTCACTTCATAAGCACTCATTTCAGGCTTAAGGTCATAGGTAGCTACTTTCGGTGAGTCAATCAGGATTCTCTCTTCACCAGGGAATTTCTCTTCCCTTCCGCCGCTCATAAAGAACGTCACATGAGGGTATTTCTCTGTTTCAGCAATACGGAGCTGTGTTTTTCCGTTTTGCGCTAAAACCTCACCCAGTGTATTATCAAGGTTTGTCGGTTTGAACGCAACATAGCCGTCAACCGTTTCACTGAAGTGGGTCAAGCAAACGAAGAACAAGTTCTCGGGATGTCCAGGCCCTCTATCAAAGGAACGGAAGTCTTTATTTGTAAAAGTATTCGAAATCTGAATTGCCCGGTCCGGACGGAAGTTATAGAAAATAACTGCATCATCCTTCTTAATCGTTGCAACCGGTTTGCCATCTTCTGCAGTAATGACAGATGGAATGACAAATTCATCAAAGATACCATTTTTATAGTTATCTTCAACTAAATCCAGAGGATTGTTGTATGCAGGGCCATCACCATACACCATGGAACGGTAAGACTTTTCAACACGCTCCCAGCGTTTGTCGCGGTCCATGGAATAGTAGCGTCCGGAAATGGTCGCAAATTCGCCGACTCCGTATTCATTCATTTTTTCCTGTACTTCTTTAATGTAGCCTGCAGCGGTTTGCGGGCCAACATCACGTCCATCCAGGAATCCATGAACATAGACATTCTTCACGCCTTCCTCAGCAGCCATGCGAAGCAGCGCAAATAAGTGCTGAATATGGCTGTGAACGCCTCCATCTGACAGAAGTCCCATTAAATGAAGATCCGTGCCATTCTTTTTCACATGGTCAATCGCAGAACGGAACGTTTCGTTTTTCTCAAACTGTCCCTCACGAATGGCCACGTTCACTCTTGTTAAACTCTGATATACAATCCGGCCTGCGCCGATGTTTAAGTGTCCTACTTCCGAGTTACCCATTTGCCCTTCCGGAAGACCTACTGCTTCGCCGCTTGCTGTCAGCGTTGCGTTAGGGTAGGTATTCCAGTAGCGTTCGAAGTTTGGCTTCTTTGCCTGGGCAACGGCATTTCCCATCCGTTCCCCGCGCAATGCGAAACCATCTAAGATGATTAATGCAACTGGAGATTTACTCATTCTTGCCTGCCTCCAATAATTGAAGAAAGTCTGTAGGCTGTAAGCTGGCGCCGCCAACAAGAGCTCCATCAATATCAGGCTGGCTCATATATTCTTTAATGTTTGCAGGCTTTACGCTGCCGCCGTACTGAATGCGGACTGCATCTGCCGCAGCCTGTGAAAATTGCTTCGCAACAACAGAGCGGATATGTGCACATACTTCATTTGCATCTGCAGATGTTGAAGATTTGCCAGTTCCGATTGCCCAGATTGGCTCATATGCAATAACAGTTTGCTTTACCTGCTCTTCAGTTAAGCCATTTAGTGCCTTCTCAACCTGTGAACCGACAAGATCCATTGTTTCGCCGCTTTCCCGCTGTTCCAGCGATTCACCGACACAAACGATTGGAGTTAAGTTGTATTTGAATGCAGCCAAGGTCTTTTTATTAACAGCCTCGTCTGTCTCATTAAACATCTCACGGCGTTCTGAATGACCAAGGATTACGTATTTCACTCCAAGATCTTCAAGTGCTACAGGGCTGATTTCGCCTGTAAAAGCGCCGTTTTCTTCAAAGTGCATATTCTGTGCGCCGACTTCAACATCTGAATCCTTTGAGTTTTCAACCAGGCGCTCAAGGAATAAGGCAGGAGCACATACAACTGTATCTACCTGCTCCTTCCCAGGAACTAATCCGTTAATTTCTTCAAGAAAGACTTTCGCTTCCGGAAGTGTTTTATGCATTTTCCAGTTTCCTGCGATAATTGGTTTACGCATGTTGCACGTCCTTTCATGCATTTTTATTAGTGTCCTACATTCGACAAATTTCGGGTGGTGCCTGTCACCAATAATTATTTATCATTTAAAGCAACAACGCCAGGCAGGGCTTTTCCTTCCATAAACTCAAGGGAAGCGCCGCCGCCTGTTGAGATATGGCTCATGCGGTCTGCTAGGTGGAATTTTTCAACCGCCGCTGCAGAATCGCCGCCGCCAATGACTGAATATGTATCGTTTGCTTCTGCTAAAGCCTCAGCCACTGCTCTTGTGCCGCCTGCAAATTTATTCAATTCGAAAACACCCATTGGTCCGTTCCAGATGACAAGCTTTGAATTCTGGATTACATCGCTGTAAATATCGCGTGTTTTAGGTCCGATATCAAGTGCTTCCCAATCAGAAGGAATTTCTTCGATTGCTACTGTTTTAATATTGGCTTCCTCAGAAAAATCGTCTGCTACCACGACATCAACTGGCATGTAGAGGTTCACGCCTTTGTCTTTCGCTTTTTCCATAAACGATTTGGCAAGGTCAATTTTATCTTCTTCTAATAGTGACTTTCCTACTTCATGGCCGTTTGCTTTTACAAAAGTATAAGCCAGCCCTCCGCCAATGATCAGGTTGTCTACCTTTTCAAGAAGGTTTTCAATTACGCCAATCTTATCTTTCACCTTTGCACCGCCGATAATAGCTGTAAATGGGCGTTCAGGATTTGAAAGAGCTTTTCCAAGTACATCAAGTTCTTTTTCCATCAGGAGTCCTGATACGGCAGGAAGATGATGCGCAATTCCTTCCGTTGAAGCATGGGCACGGTGTGCTGCTCCGAATGCATCATTTACATACACATCTGCAAGCTCAGCAAATGCCTTTGCAAGCTCAGGATCATTCTTTTCCTCGCCAGCATAGAAACGCACGTTTTCAAGAAGAAGAACATCGCCTTCACTTAACGCGTCAACCATAGCTTTTACAGAATCGCCATATGCTTCATCCGCCTTCTTCACTTCTTTGCCAAGAAGCTCGGATAAACGCTTTGCTACTGGTGTTAAACGCAATTCTTCAACAACTGAACCTTTCGGACGGCCCAAATGGCTGGCTAATATCACTTTAGCACCCTGGTTCATCAAGTATTCGATCGTTGGAAGAGCTGCTTTGATGCGAGTCTCATCTGTTACCTGTCCCTCTTTCATCGGAACGTTGAAATCAACCCGGCAAAATACACGCTTACCTTTTAACTCCACATCTTTAACGCTTTTTTTGTTCATAGCAAAAGGACCTCCTTACCAGAAAAGCGGAAGCGCCTTGCCTGACGGCTCATAGACTAAAAGCCTCCAGGTTCGGGAGCTAAGCACCATCCCGGTTAAATAGTTTTACTTAAAACAAAGGGGAGAGGGAATGTTTCCCTGCTCCCCTTTTACCCTTATCCATTATAGACGCTAGCGATTTGAATATCCAACAAGATGAGGTGTTTTTTCAGAGAAAAAAGTCAGCTTGTGAATGCTTCGTATAACGAATATTTTTGTGAGAATTAAAGCCCTTTTTGAGCGATGTAGTCAACAAGGTCAACTACACGGTTAGAGTAACCAGATTCGTTGTCATACCAAGAGATTACTTTTACCATGTTGCCTTCCATAACCATTGTAGAAAGTGCATCGATTGTAGAAGATGCAGGGTTTCCGTTGTAGTCGCCAGATACTAATGGCTCTTCGCTGTAAGCAAGGATGCCTTTCAGGTCGCCTTCAGCAGCTGTTCTAAGAGCATTGTTTACATCTTCAGCAGTTACGTCTTTATCAAGCTCCACAACAAGGTCTACAAGAGAAACGTTTGGAGTTGGAACACGCATAGCTCCACCGTTCAATTTGCCTTTTAGTTCAGGCAATACTAGAGATACTGCTTTTGCAGCTCCAGTAGTTGTAGGAATGATGTTTTCCGCTGCTGCACGTGCACGGCGGTAGTCCTTGTGCGGCAAGTCAAGGATCTGCTGGTCATTTGTGTATGAGTGAACAGTTGTCATCATACCGCGTTTGATTCCAAAGCTGTCGTTCAATACTTTTGCAAACGGAGCCAAGCAGTTTGTTGTACAAGAAGCGTTAGAGATTACATGATGGTTTGCAGCATCATATTTCTCATGGTTAACACCCATAACAACTGTGATATCTTCGTCAGATGCAGGAGCCGAGATGATTACTTTCTTAGCACCAGCTTCAAGGTGTTTCGCAGCGTCAGCACGCTTTGTGAAACGTCCAGTAGATTCTACTACTACTTCTACCCCAAGATCTCCCCATCCTAATTGAGCAGGATCGCGCTCTGCAATAACTTTTACTTTATGGCCGCCAACTACAAGGTAGTCGCCGTCAACAGTTACTTCTTCATTTATAGTTCCGTGTACGGAATCATATTTTAAAAGGTGTGCAAGCATGTTTGCATCTGTAAGGTCATTTACTGCTACAACCTCTACGTTAGGGTTTTTAAGAGCTGCACGGAAAACAACGCGCCCGATTCTTCCAAATCCGTTAATACCAACTTTAACTGCCATGATTATTTCCTCCTTGAAAAGGTAGATTTTATATTTGAAAAGGGATTACCCTTTTATCAACTGTTTTGCTGCACCTTCGTCTGTCACTAGTATGGTAGAGGATGGTGCCCGTTTCATGTATGCAGCGATGGCTTTAGCCTTTGTGGAGCCGCCTGCCACTGCAATGACATGCTCAATTTGTGATAGGTCATCCAGCTGAAGGCCGATGGTCTGAACCTTATGTACAACCTCGCCGCCTTCGTTGAAGTAATAGCCAAATGATTCACCGACTGCTTTGGCTTGCTTGATTTTAACCAAATCTTCTTCACTGGTTTTGCGGCGTTCCGCCATTGTAATAGCGTCCCCAATCCCGTGCAAAACCATGCTTGCCGATTTGATCTGGGTGATTACTTCCTTAATATTGGGTTCTTTAATAATGCTTTCATACATCTCCCTGCTTACCTGGTCCGGCACATACAGGACACGGTGCCTGGAATCAGTATGATCAGCCATTTTGGCACAAATGGTGTTAGCCTGGTTTTTAACATCTTCGCCTATTCCGCCACGTGCCGGCACAAACAGCCAATCACGTTCGGCAAGATCAGGAGTAAGCATCTCCGCTACGGCTGCCATTGTGGACCCGCCTGTAACTGCGATGATATTTTTTCCTTTGAGGCTTGATTTCATACACAATGCTGTTGCTCTGCCAAGCTCCTGCTTCACCCATGGAGATTCATCGCTGTTTCCGGAAACAATGATCGCCTGGCGAATGCCAAGCTTTCGGGATAATTCCTGCTCCATTACGGCTATACCCGAAATATCTCTCATTATTCCTTCAAGAGCTCCGAGTAATTCTTTGCCATCGGGAGAAAGACTCATTCCTGTACTTGAAATGCGGATCAGGTTCTGGTCTTTTAAAAATTCAACCTCACTTCTCAGCACTCTTTCCGTCAACCCCATACTGACTGCAAGGCTTCTTCTTCCAACCGGCTCCATCAGCCCAATGTAATGAAGAATCCCATAACGCTTCTGCATAACCGCAAGCATATCAGGCAATAATCTTTTTTGAATATCAATTAGTGAGTACATCCGGAAAGCTCCTTCATCATATGTGGTCATTTTTTGTCCCGCATAGACATATTATGTCCCACTTACTACAAAAAAAATCACCCTTGCTTCTTCTCAATAATAGCAAGAGTGAGTATTGAAATCAACTGATAAAACTCAGTTTTTTTCTGTAAGCGCTTCACTTACTGTAATAGGGTCAATATGCCCGAACTGCACTTCACGCCCTTCAATTTCAACGACCGGAATCATAAGTCCATACTTCTCAGTCAGTACATCGCTCTCATCAATATCTTTTTCAATTAACGTAAATTCATATTCTCTCTTTAATTCAACTAACACACTCTTAGCTTTATCACACAGCGGGCATCTGCTGCGTGTATAAAACACTAGCTCTGGCTGTTTCAATCAGCAAATCTCCTTTGTCAGTCATACCTTTTCCGTTTGGATGATGACGGGATGCCCAGCTGATCCCGATATTTCGCAATCGTTCTTCTGCTGACAACCATCCCCTCTTTTTCCTTCAGCAGCTTCACAAGCTCCTGATCAGATAAAGGCTTTTGTTTATTTTCTTTTTCTATCATTTTACCAATAATCGTCTTGACCTGCTGTGAAGACGTATTCTCATCAGATGTCGTTTTGATCGTGCTGGAGAAGAACGATCTCAGCTCATACGTCCCAAATGGCGTTTGCGCATACTTTTCCCGGACTGCCCTGCTCACTGTTGATTCATGAATGTCGAGTTCATCTGATATTTCCTTCATTGTCATCGGCTTCAGATGTGCTGGCCCTTTAATGAAAAAGTCCTGCTGCTTTTCAACAATTTTAAGAGTCACATTTGCAAGAGTCTCTTTCCTCTGCTCAATACTTCTTATAATCCATTGATAATCCTGCTGCTTTTCCTGCAGGAAACGGCTGACATTTCGATCACCACTAGCCGAGAACTTTTTATAATAAGGTTCATTAAAGCTGATTTTGGGAAGTACTTCATCAAACACACTGACTGAAAAAGAGCTGCCATCCCACTGAATAATCACGTCCGGTGTTATGTAGGCGGATTTTTCGCTCTGGAAGGATGAAGCCGGCCTTGGATTCAACGTCTGAACAAGGTCGAATACCGTCTGTATGTCTCTAAGCTCCACACCGAGTTGTTTTGCGATTTCTTTCCACTTCTTCTCAGCAAACAGGGTAAAGTATTCATCTATAATGATTTCAGCCAGTTCATTTTCTTGCGGCAATCTCTTAATCTGGAGGGACAGACACTCCTGAAGATTTCTTGCACCAACGCCGGCGGGCTCAAGTTCCTGCAGCTCTTCAAGCATCTGCTCCACTTTCTCAAGGGGCATGTTAAGAGCATCGGCTAATGCCTTCAGGTCCGCCCGGAAGTAACCGTTTTCATCAAGGCTGTCAATAAGATGCTCAATCACTTTTTGTTCATCCCTGTTTAATTTCAAATGAAGCTGTGATTTCAAATATTCATCAAGCAGCACGGTCTTTCCGCAGCCAATCTGCTCAATCCAATTTATTTTATCTTTTTCGGCTTTTATCCTTGTCGGTTTGACACGGTCATAACGGGGATCCATCGTCTGGACATGTCCGGACTCTACTTTTAGAAGGGGATTTTCAAGCGCCTTGCTTTCCAGGAAAGCAGAAAGCTCCTGTGTGCTGTATTGCAGAAGGGCAATCGCCTGCGTCAGCTCCTGTGTCATTGTTAATTTCATTGTCTGCTGCTGCCATAACCCAGCTTTCAAATTCATCGTACATTCCCCCTGTCCCCATTTTACAATATTCACAGAAAATGTTGTATGGAAATATCCTGGCAATCACCAATCGCACCGGCACTTCTTTCTGAATACTTCACAATATGCGTGGCTGAGGGGGGAATATTCATTTTTTATGGTGAAACCTGCGGATTTTTTAGGTTTTTTTAACGATAGGCTTAAATTAAGAGAGTTTTTTAGATTTACGTGCGGAAAGCGTAAAAATAAAAACTCCCTGTCCATATCAGACAAGGAGTTTTGCTAGCGCCCTCGGCAGGAATCGAACCCACATCTCAAGAACCGGAATCTTACGTGCTATCCGTTGCACCACGAGGGCAAATAGTATAGAAACTGGCTGACTAAGCGCTCAGCCGCTACGATAACTTATTATATGCTATGTTTATTCACTTTGCAAGCCTCCTTTTAGTTTTAAAAATCGGAACAATGGGTATCATGGAATGAGATAGCACAGCACAGAAAAAAGTGTCGAACGAATCAGCTGCTATTTCTATGCGATTCGTTTGACCTTAATTGACCATCAGTGTATCATGATAATACATAGGAGTTAAAAAATTTTCTTTACTTGGAAGAACATGCTTGTTCATCATGTATGTTGACCTTATCTTGAAGGAGGAATTGGAAAATGAACTTAATCCCTACAGTTATTGAACAAACAAATCGCGGGGAGCGCGCTTATGATATTTATTCCCGCCTTTTAAAAGACCGCATCATTATGCTCGGAAGCGGAATTGATGATAATGTGGCAAACTCCATTGTTGCCCAGCTGTTATTCCTTGAAGCTGAAAACCCTGAAAAGGACATTTCCATTTACATTAATAGCCCTGGCGGAAGCATTACAGCTGGTATGGCTATTTATGATACGATGCAATTCATCAAGCCAAAGGTACAAACCATTTGTATCGGTATGGCTGCATCCATGGGTGCATTCCTTCTTGCAGCAGGTGAAAAAGGAAAGCGTTTTGCTCTTCCAAACGCTGAAGTTATGATTCACCAGCCACTTGGCGGTGCACAAGGACAGGCGACTGAAATTGAAATCG
Organism: Bacillus sp. 7894-2; assembly: GCF_002272225.1. Classification (NCBI taxonomy): domain Bacteria; kingdom Bacillati; phylum Bacillota; class Bacilli; order Caryophanales; family Bacillaceae; genus Bacillus; species Bacillus sp. 7894-2. The sequence goes on along the minus strand of NZ_NPDG01000037.1, from coordinate 29,256 downwards.
CTGCAAAGCGCATCCTTTTCCTTCGCGAAAAATTAAACACGATCCTTTCAGAGCGTACAGGACAGCCGCTTGAAGTCATTGCAAAAGATACAGACCGCGATAACTTTATGACAGCTGAAAGAGCTCTTGAATACGGTTTGGTTGACCAGATCATTACCAGAAACTCTTTGGAAGAAAAGAAAGATAAGTAATAAGAAAAGCGGAAGCGCCTTGCTCATCCCCGACTCCTCGAGGGGTAGGCGCTGGAGCTAGACAGCTGTAAAAAAACAACTCGCATCTTCCCGATGCGAGTTGTTTTAGTTTTCCTTCTGAATATAGTTTGCCAGCGCTTCGAGAGCTTCGTTTTCGTCGTTTCCCTCAGCCTTCAGGGTAATAACTGATCCTGAGCTTACAGCCAGGCTCATTAGCCCCATAATGCTTTTTGCATTTACCTTCTTTCCATCCTTCTCCAGGAATATATCGGATGAGAACCGATTGGCCTCTTGTACGAACAATGCTGCCGGACGGGCCTGCAATCCTGTCTTCAGCTTAACTTCTACCTGTTTCTCTGCCATTGTATATCTCCTCCCTGCTGATGCCTCCATTAGTGAGCATCTATGGTGCTGCCTGCTCTGAGTTTTTCAGCGATTTCATCTATTTTTCTTAATCGGTGATTAATGCCTGATTTGCTGATATTTCCGCCTGAGACCATCTCCCCAAGCTCTTTTAAGGTGACATCCTGGTATGTTACACGCAATTCGGCTATTTCCCTCAGTTTATCGGGCAAAATCTGCAGTCCAACTGTCTGGTCAATAAAGCGGATATTCTCCACTTGGCGCAAGGCCGCCCCGATGGTTTTGTTTAAGTTCGCTGTTTCACAATTCACGAGTCGATTGACTGAGTTTCTCATATCGCGGACAATCCGGATGTCTTCAAACCGGAGCAGAGATGCATGTGCCCCGACAATATTCAGGAATTCCGTTATTTTTTCGGCTTCCTTTAAATACGTGATATAGCCTTTTTTCCGTTCAAGCGTTTTGCTGTTCAGCCCGAACGTATTCATCTGTTCACAAAGAGCGTCATTATGCTCCTTGTAAAGTGAAGCGATCTCCAGATGATAGGATGAGGTTTCCGGATTGTTTACCGATCCCCCGGCAAGGAATGCACCGCGCAGATAAGAACGCTTACAGCATTTCTTTTTTATGAGCTCTTTGGAGATATCGTGTGTAAATACGAATCCCTCACTTAAAATTTTCAGGTCATCAAGAATCATGCTGGCCTGTTCCGTCAGCCTGACAATATATACATTGTTCTTTTTCAGCCGCATTTTTTTCCGGACCAGGAGCTCGACCTGAACGCTGTAATTCCTTTTAATCAGCGTGTAAATCCTTCTTGCAATGGCTGCATTCTCCGTCTGTATATCCACAATCAATTTCCGGCTGGAAAAAGAAAGTGACCCATTCATCCGGATTAAGGCGGACAATTCCGCTTTGCCGCAGCAGTCTTTTAATTCCAGGTTCGTCAATTCTTTTTTCGTTTCCGAAGCGAAAGACATCCCTTCACCCCCTATCCGTAAAAGTGCTTAGCCAGAGACATATAAAAAGATATTCTTTACTGAGCAAACGTATGCACAGTTTATTTTTTTACTGGCAAAAGCCCTTTTACACCTTTATATTACGCGTTAAAACGTCTATTGGTTTCATGTAAAATTAAATCATAAAGCATTTGGGCAACTTCTTTTGTATCATGGCGAATGATCCCGCCTTTGTGGCTGACAATTTCACCGGGCATAATATCAAGGCCCAATTCGGCAAGTGCACCCGTATCATACACAACAGGCCTTGCCATTTCCTCGCTGTACCGCTCCTGAATATGAGCAGGAATTTCTTCATTGTTTACCAGGATGGTATTGATAAAAGCACAGCTCATATGAGCATACAGCGCTTTGACATGGTCACTCGCTGTATAGTCGAGCGTCTCGCCTGCCTGTGTCATTAAATTGCATATATAAACTTTTTTCGCTTTCGATTGACAGACCTCACGTCCGAGCCTGGGAACAAGCAAGTTTGGAAGAATACTTGTATATAAGCTTCCGGGACCAATGATGATCATGTCAGCCTGTCTGATTGCCTGCAGTGATTCAGGCAGGGCTTTAATATTTTTAGGAGTTAAAAACACCCGCTTGATTTTTTTGCCGGAATAAGGAATCTTTGATTCTCCCGATACGATGGTCCCGTCTTCCATTTCAGCATGAAGAACCACACTCTGGTTGGCAGCAGGCAGTACCTTTCCCCTTACGTTTAACACCTTGCTCATTTCCTGAATTGCATGAACAAAGTTTCCGGTAATCGAGGTCATTGCCGCGAGAATTAAATTGCCAAGCGAGTGCCCGGACAATTCATTAGAAGTCGCAAAGCGATGCTGGAACATTTCCTCAATGAGCGGCTCAACGTCTGAAAGAGCGGCCAGCACATTGCGGATGTCACCGGGCGGCGGGATATGAAGATCATTCCGTAATCTCCCTGAGCTGCCGCCATCATCGGCTACTGTCACAATGGCAGTAATATCAACAGGGTACTGCTTCAGTCCCCTTAAGAGGACAGGCAGCCCCGTTCCTCCGCCGATGATGACGATTCTTGGCTGTCGGTTCATTTGATGTTTTCCTTTCTCCTGTCGATGTCACGGTGGGTAATTGCCGTATTGTAATCCTTGCTGAAGTAGTCTGCAATATATTCCGTCAGCGCTACCGAACGGTGCTGGCCTCCCGTACATCCAATTGCCACCACCAATTGAGCCTTCCCTTCCCGCTTATAATGCGGAAGCATAAAGCTCAGCAGCTCCGTAACCTTCTCCAAGAATTTACTGGTTTCCGTCCATTTCAGCACATAGCCCGATACCTCTGCATCCAAACCTGTCTTCGGCCTCATATGTTCAATATAATGGGGATTCGGAAGGAACCGGACATCGAATACCAGGTCGGCATCAATTGGAATTCCATGCTTAAAGCCAAAAGACATGACGTTAACCGTAAATATTGTTTTTTTATTCAATGAGAATTCCGTAAGTATTTTCTCGCGCAATTCCCTCGGTTTCATTTGTGAAGTATTATAAATCAGCCGTGCCCTGCCTTTTAATTCCTCGAGCAGCTCACGTTCAAGCTTGATGCCTTCCAGAGGCAATCCTGATGGTGCAAGGGGATGGAACCGTCTTGTTTCTTTATATCTTCTGACGAGTGTGGAATCATCCGCATCAAGATATAAAATCTGCGGAGTGACCCAGGATGTCTCGGACAATTCATCGAGCGCCTTAAACAGGTGGTCAAAAAACTCACGTCCGCGCAAATCCATCACCAATGCCACCTTATTCATTTTATTCCCGGATTCCTTCATAAGTTCAAGGAATTTAGGAAGCAGCGTCGGCGGCAAATTGTCTACACAGAAGAAGCCAAGATCTTCAAAGCTTTGGATGGCTACTGTTTTCCCCGCCCCTGACATTCCCGTAATAATCACCATTTGAGTATCATTAACTGCACCCGTACTCATTTTTATTTCCCCCTGTATCTGTCAAATTCAGCTTGGATCCAGCCTGTAACTAAGCAATTCAAAATCCGGCGTATACGTAAATGTTCCATAAATCATTCCCTGGCCATGAATCATATACTCCAAAATATGCGAATCACCGGCAGCCATCGGCAGATTCTTTATCTCTGAAAACGGATGCCAGCGAAGCTTGCCTTCCTCTGATTCATCCAGGTTCAGCCCATCAGAAGCTGTAGCCAGAAAAGTAAACATCATCCACTCCTGCACAACCTTTTCGCCATCCTTCATGATGAACGTAAAAATGCCTTTAATATTCGGATTGCGCAGATAGATGCCTGTTTCCTCCCTGAACTCACGGATGCACGAGTCCCTCACTGATTCACCCGGCTCCATTTTACCGCCCGGGGCCACCCACCAGCCTCTTCTCGGCTTTTGTAAAAGCAATACTTTATCGTCTTTCAGTAACACACAGTTCGTGACTCGCTGCAACACATTTCACCTCTAATTTTCAAAATCAGGCCGCTGCCGCCCTTTTCATAAAAGCAAAGGCTGGCTAACGTACTTTTATTATTCTTTTCATTATACTATTTTTGTCTTAGAGCCACAATGAATACAGGTTTCTAAAAAACTTCTTCAAATCATACTGTATTTACGCAAAAAAAGAGCACAGGCATGTGCCTGTGCTTTAAAAAGGATTATATCTTTAAAAGGGGGTCAATTTCTATTCCTATACTACCCGAATTTTATTTCATCAAGGTTACAGGAGAATTAAAACCCCATGACTTTTTGTAAAACTTTTCAACCAGTGGCTATTTTTTCTAAAAATTATTTCTTCGCTTTCAGGCTTTCCATTAATTCTTCCACATAGTGCTGGGCGCTTTGGGCAGCGATGCTTCCATCACCTGTAGCTGTAACGATTTGGCGAAGGGACTTCTCGCGGATATCTCCTGCTGCAAAAATGCCTTCCACCTTTGTTTCCATTCTTTCATTTGTTTCGATATAGCCGCTGCTGTTTGTGATGCCAAGGCTTTCAAATGGCTTGGAAAGAGGAACCATGCCGATATAGATGAATACACCATCCGCCTTGAATTCTCTTTCTTCGCCGGTTTCAGCAGAAACAAGTGTTACGCTTCCCACTTTTCCGTCCTTGTCATTGACTTCCTTCACTGTCGTGTTCCAGATGAAGTCAATTTTTTCATTGTCAAACGCGCGCTGCTGCAGAATTGCCTGCGCACGAAGCTGGTCCCGTCTATGAACGATTGTTACTTTAGAGGCGAAACGAGTCAAATATACGCCTTCCTCAACAGCAGAGTCACCGCCGCCGACAACCACAAGCTCTTTGCCTTTAAAGAATGCTCCATCACAGACCGCGCAATAAGATACACCGCGTCCGCCAAGCTCTTTCTCTCCAGGAATGCCAAGCTTTTTGTACTCGGCACCAGTAGAAATAATGACTGAACGTGTTTTATATTGCTTTGATCCGGCAACAACCGTTTTGTATTCTTCACCGTCAATGATTTCTTTAATATCTCCATACGCATATTCAGCGCCAAACTTCTTAGCATGATCGAACATTTTGGTGGATAAATCCGGACCTAAAATATGGTCAAAACCAGGATAGTTTTCCACTTCTTCTGTATTGGCCATTTGTCCGCCCGGAACACCGCGTTCGATCATTAGAGTAGACAAGTTTGCACGAGATGTATATACAGCAGCAGTCATCCCTGCCGGTCCTGCACCAGCAATAATGACATCATAAATTTTTTCTTCAGTCACAGCGATTCACTCCTTCAGTAATCAGAAATCCAGTAATTAATAAAACACTTTATAAGTACGCATATTATAGTATGACCTTCTTACTGTTATCCTATAAAATTGGCACGTGTTCCGTCCAAATATCTGCTCACTGAAGGCGGTCATTCACCGATTTTACATATTTGCCCATCGTTGAAGCGGAAATGCCGTATCTTCCTGCAATCTTTGACTGGGAAACCTTTTCGTTGCGAAGCTTATGCCAGACATACTCAATGGCTGCAGCCCAGGCATTTTTGTTTTTAATATTCTGCCGGTTATTTGTCAATTCTGCAAAAATAGTAAACCACATTAAATAAAGTCCGGCTTCCACCGTGCCGATCGGGTGGAAGTTTTCATAAAACAGCCGGGCCGTTTCGTGTGCAGCCTGAACCTGGGCAGGCGCTTCCTGCTCAGTTTTAACGTAAGAAAGATAATCCTTCTCTATAGCTGAGAACTTATTGTTTCCTACAATTGCTTCAGAGATGAGTATTTCATCCCGTCTGCTGGATACCGATGTTAGGAAGAGGCCGAATAAGCGCTCTTCAATATAGTCGCTTTCCAGCTTTTTCAATATGGAAGAGTAATGGTCTTCAAAGCCGCTGCCGGTTACTTTTTCATCGTTCCATGGCTCGAAGCCTTCTTTTTCCGGATTGATTTCAATTGCCTTCTTCCAAGCTGATTTCGCCAGCTCTTCACGCCCTGTGAAATAGGCGGAATAGGATAGCCAGTAATAAAATGGTCCGTCCCCTTCAAAGCCTTTCTTCTGAAGCTTGCGAAGCCATGCAAAGGAAGCCTCATACTCGCCGGTTAAAGCAAATGTGGCACCAAGCTTGAACTGGTGTTCAACCGAAAGCGGCTTGATTTTTTTCAGAGCCTCTTTCAACAGGCGCACCTGCCGGAAATCCCGCTCGTAAAAAGCAAAGACCAGCTTGTTGCAAAGCGCATGAAGATTACCCGGATTTTCTTCCAGTACCTTCTCTAAAATATCTGCCGCCTTTTGCACTTCTCCCAGGTAAAAGTACGCCAGGGCCAAATTATTGTATGCGGACCAATACTCCGGATACTCATCAATAACAGAGTTCAGAATCTCAACCGCTTTTGGAAAATGGCCGGACTCCAGCAATTCCCGTGCATGTTCCTGCTTCGTAATCAAGTCATCCTGCTCGTACAGCTCGTCATCCAGATCATCCGCTTCAAGCGTAAGAAGCTCCAGCAGATCCTCTGTATCGTCCGTAAACTCTCCGTCCTGATCCAACTCCAGATACGTATTGGCATGCGTGTAAGCATCTTTGAAAAGGCCCATATGAGCATAGTTGTTGGCAAGGAAATAATGGCATTCCGACATATCCTCATCAAGCTCTTCCAATATCATATGAAGCAGCAGGTTGGACTCCTGATACTCACCCACTTCTGACTGAACAATCGCAAGCTGGCAGACAATCATCGGTTCACCCGGCTCAAGCTGCATAGCCCGCATTAAATATTTCTTCGCTTTATGAAAATCCCTGCGGTGGTACGCCTTAATCCCTTTGGAAAAATAGTACTCACCATTCGGGATAAATGACAGTAACTTTCCCTTTTGGTGTCTAGCTTTAGAGTCTTTACTCATGAAATCCTCCATAAATGTTAGTAACTAAAGTAGTATATCACACGAACAAGCCTCGGGAGAAGGGAAGATATGACAATACTATTTCCAATCGTAATTTTTTATTGGAAATCTTGCCGCGGTAATGTTTTAAAGGGTTATTGCGTTGATTTAGCGGTGATGGTGTTTAATTCGGAGATTAAGTGGAAGTTTGGATGCGGGTGGTAGCGACGGCCTTTGTTGGTGCCGGTTTGGGGGAGGTTGAGGGATTTTAATAGCCTTCTAGATATATGAGGAGAATTTACTTGAAGGAAATCTCGAAATTCCTGATTCGAAATCGGCTGATCATTATTTAATAGAAATAAATCAGTTACGGCTTTAAGATGAGCGTCACTGTTTTTCAATGTGCACCTTTGGCATATCCAAACACCACCTATTCTTTTCATGGAAACTGAGATGCATACTGGACAGAGAACCCCTTTAATAACTTCATCTTGTGATATTTTATAAAAATTTAAGATATCAAATTTCTCAGGAGTATGCTCCTTTAAAAAAGTTTTAGAAATCTTTTTGAGCTCCTTATTTGTGAGTGGGGTTTGTTTACTTGTCATATCTAACTTTTCAATTTTGTTCAGTAAATATTGGACATGTGTGATTTTTTGGTGGATTAGAATATTTTCTGAGGACGATTGCAGGATTGTAGAAGGCCTGCTAATCACAACACAGAATTCGACCCGTAGACGGATGCTGCGTTTCATTAACCATTTCTCTAATTCCCTTGCTTGTTGGCTGGCTTGCTCGATTGGGTTAGAATAGCCCTTTTGTTCACCGTTATGTGTTGTCTGGATCATTTGATTAAACTGTGATTCAAAGTATAGTTTTCCGGAGATATTTTTTACTTCTAAAATGAGGGCGAATTTCGAAGAGAGGATGAGTGTATCGATTTGGAAGAAGTATTGTCCATTTGTCAGTCGCAATCCATGAAAAATCATATATTCATCTGCCGGCAGTTTGCTTAAATGGAAGTCTAAAGCTGCTTCTCCCCGATATCCTGCCCACCTTTTTGCCTGGTCTTCTTCAATTTCAGCACGAACTTTATGATTTTTCGGAAGTCTTCTTAGAAGCACTTCATTTTTCTGAATTCTTATTGGAATTGTTCGATGTTTCATGATCAAAAGCATCACTCCTTCTATTAGCTATATAAATATTCTTCTGAAGAAGCGTAATTTCCTGCTTAGATTTTTGTTATATTTTTATCTGGCATGTTTTCAATTATATCTAGCACATTTCATAATTTATCTAGCATCATTCTTCTTTTATCTAACATGTTCTAAAATTTATCTGGCATCTTCGAGAATTTATCTTACATTTGACAAAGAAAACCGCCCTCCCTATTCGGAGGCCGGTTCTTTCTTTTCATGCCGTTTAGTAAGCACCTTCAAGACTTCGCTAAAAGGCAGTTCCTGCTCGCGCAGCAGCACCATCAAATGATAAATCAGGTCAGCCGCTTCCCATTTCAGTTCTTCTTTGTCACGGTTTTTCGCAGCGATGATGACTTCTGCGGATTCTTCGCCTACCTTCTTCAGAATTTTATCCACGCCTTTTTCAAAAAGATAGGTTGTGTAGGCTCCTTCTGGGCGTGTCTTTTCGCGTTCTTCAATGACTTTTTCAAGTGTATTAAGGATTTCGTAGTCAGATAAACCGCCTGACTCTTCCCCGTATACTCTTTCCTCAAAGCAGCTGACTGTTCCCTTGTGGCAGGCAGGTCCCGCAGGTTCAACCAGAACCACAATGGCATCCTGGTCACAGTCAAGCTTCATTTCTGCAATTTTCTGCGTGTTTCCGCTTGTTGCCCCTTTGTGCCAGAGCTCATTGCGGGAACGGCTGAAAAACCAGGTCTCCCCTGTTTCCGCTGATTTTAAAAGAGATTCCCGATTCATATAAGCTAATGTTAATACTTCTTTTGTGTTCGCATCTTGCACAACGGCAGGGATCAGTCCCTTTTCGTCAAACTTTACACCATCGATATTCATCGGACTACCACCCCTTTTTCCTTAATGAAAGATTTCACTTCTGCAACAGATGTTTCTTTATAGTGAAAAATAGATGCTGCCAATGCGGCATCCGCTTTTCCATCGATGAATGCTTCCGCAAAGTGATCGGCGTTTCCTGCCCCGCCAGAAGCAATAACCGGAATCGAAACCGCCTCGCTTACTGCTTTCGTCAGATGGATATCGAAGCCCTTTTTCTCACCGTCCGAGTCCATGCTTGTGAGTAAAATTTCTCCAGCCCCTCGCTCGGCCGCTTCACGGGCCCAGGCAATGACTTCAAGATCAGTCGGTGTCCGTCCGCCATGTGTGTACACGCGCCAGGAACCGAGCTGTTCATCGTATTTAGCGTCAATTGCCACAACGATGCACTGTGATCCGAAGAAATTTGCCCCTTCTGTAATTAGATCTGGATTATTTACGGCAGCTGTATTAAGAGAAACCTTATCAGCCCCCGCCCGCAAAATTCGCTTCATATCTTCAAGCGCGTTTATCCCTCCGCCGACTGTAAAGGGAATGGCCAGCTCAGACGCAACAGCCTTCACAACTTCAACCATTGTCTTCCGCCCTTCATGTGAAGCGGAGATATCGAGGAAAACCAGCTCATCAGCTCCCTGCCCATCATAAAAGCGGGCAAGCTCAACCGGGTCTCCGGCATCACGCAGCTGCACGAATTGCACTCCTTTTACTACACGGCCGTCCTTTACATCCAGACAGGGAACGATGCGTTTCGTCAGCATTATGCCTTCACCTCTTTCAGAGCTTCCGCTACGGTAAACCGGCCTTCATATATTGCCTTTCCAACGATGGCCCCGGCGACACCTTCTGATGCGTATTCCTGAAGTTCCGCCAAATCAGCCAGCTGACTGACCCCGCCGGATGCAATTACACTTTTTCCGGTTTCCCGTGCAAGCAGGCGAACAGCTTCCACGTTCGGCCCAGATAGCATCCCATCTGTTGCGATATCCGTAAAAATAAATGTTTCCGCACCGGCGTCGGCAAATCGCTTACCCAAGTCAACTGCCTTTACTTCAGAAGTTTCAAGCCAGCCGTGTGTGGCCACATAGCCATTTTTCGCATCAAGCCCTACCGCTATGGCTTTGCCATATTTGCGGATCATCTCAATAGCAAACTCAGGATTGGAGATGGCAATGCTTCCAATAATTACGCGTGTTACACCGTTATCAAGATAATGAAGGATGTCTTCTTCTGTACGGATGCCACCACCGATCTGAACAGAGACGCCAAGTTCGCGGGCAGCCTGGATGACATAGCGATCATTAACCCGCTTACCATCCTTTGCCCCGTCGAGATCGACCATATGAATCCAGTCTGCTCCTTCATCAGCAAATTTTTTGGCCATATCAAACGGAGAGTCGCCATACACCGTTTCCTTATCATAATCCCCCTGCAGGAGCCGGACGCATTTGCCGCCTCTCATATCGATTGCCGGATAGATCGTAAAACTCATTTTACAGACATCCTTTCTTCAACCAGCTCGGTAAAATTGCGTAAAAGCGCCATGCCGAGCGAACTGCTTTTTTCCGGGTGGAACTGCATGCCGAACACATTGCCTCTGCCTACTACTGCCGGCACATCTACATCATACAAGCTGCTGCTGATAACTACTTCTTTATCATTTGTATCTACAAAATAAGAGTGGACGAAATAGACATAATCTTCATCAAGCCCTTTTAAAATCGGCGAGCCCTGCAGGAATTCAAGACGGTTCCAGCCCATATGCGGAACTTTGTACGTTTCACCTTCTGCTGTTGAACCGGGAAACCGCCTCACTTGGCCAGGCAGAAGCTGCAATCCTTCTGTCAGTCCATTCTCTTCACTGCTCTCAAATAAAAGCTGCATGCCAAGGCAAATGCCAAGGAGCGGCTTGCCTGTATCAGCAAACTCCTTTACCAGATATGCCAGGCCAGTAGAATTTAAGATACTCATTGCATCCTTGAAAGAGCCGACACCCGGCAGAATTAAAGCGTCTGCTTTCAGGAGCTCCGCTTTATTTTCAGAGAGGAAATAAGGGACCTCCAAACGTTCCAGTGCTTTACTGACACTGAATAAATTCCCCATTCCGTAATCGATGATGCCGATCATTTACAACATCCCTTTCGTTGAGGGAACTCCCTTAATCCGCGGATCGATCGTCGTTGCTTCATCTAATGCACGAGCTAGCGCTTTGAAAATCGCCTCAATGATGTGGTGTGTATTCTGTCCATAGTGCACGATAACATGCAGGTTCATTCTCGCTTCAAGTGCAAGTTTCCAAAGAAACTCATGAACAAGCTCGGTATCAAATGTACCCACTTTTTGGCTCGGAAACTCGGCACGCATCTCCAGATGAGGGCGGTTGCTGAGGTCAACCACCACTTGAGCAAGCGCTTCGTCCATCGGAACAAAAGCATTTCCATAGCGCTTGATGCCTTTTTTATCTCCCAAAGCATCCTTCAGCACTTGGCCAAGGCAGATGCCAATGTCCTCTGTTGTGTGGTGATCATCCACGTCTGTATCGCCATTTGCAACGATGTTCAAGTCGAATTGTCCGTGCTTGGCGAACAGGTCCAGCATATGTGTCATAAATGGCACGCCTGTTTCCAGATCGCTTTTGCCTTCTCCGTCTATATTCAAGGAAAGTGTAATATTCGTTTCATTGGTTTTACGTGAAATTTCAGCAGTTCTGGCCATGATTATTCCTCCAGCTTATTTTCTTAGTCTCGTCTCAATGGATCTGGCATGGGCTTCAAGGCCTTCCAGACGCGCAAAGGCTGCAATTTTTTCCCCATTATCCTTTAATGCTTTTTCACTGTATAAAAGAATGCTTGATTTCTTTTGAAAATCCTCCACATTAAGCGGGCTTGAAAAACGGGCTGTCCCGTTTGTCGGCAGGACGTGGTTTGGACCGGCAAAATAGTCGCCGACCGGTTCAGGGCTGAATCTTCCGAGGAAGATCGCTCCTGCATGACGAATCCGTCCGAGAAGCTCCATTGGATTCTCTGTTAAAATCTCCAGATGTTCAGGAGCCAGGCTGTTAACCGTTTCAACCGCTTCATCCATGCTTTCCGTCACATAAATAGCTCCGTAATTCCTGATGGACCCAGCGGCAATTTCCTTGCGGGGCAGCTCGGCAAGCTGGCGTTCCACTTCTGCTGACACCGCTTCCGCCAAAGCAGATGATGGTGTCACAAGGACTGCGCTTGCCATCGGGTCGTGTTCTGCCTGTGATAATAAATCTGCCGCCACTTCATCCGCATGTGCTGTGTCATCTGCCAATATAGCGATTTCACTAGGACCTGCGATCATATCTATATCAACATCCCCAAAAACTTCGCGTTTTGCAAGGGCCACGTAGATGTTCCCCGGACCTGTGATCTTGTCGACAGGCCGGATCGATTCAGTTCCATATGCCAGTGCAGCAATCGCCTGAGCTCCGCCGACTTTATAGATTTCTTCCGCACCGGCGATGTGTGCTGCAGCCAGAACAGCCGGAGGCAGCTTTCCAGTCTTTTTATCAGGAGGAGAGGTAATCACGATTCTCTTAACCCCCGCAACCTTTGCCGGGATCACATTCATAAGGACCGAAGATGGATACGCAGCCGTTCCACCCGGTACGTATAAGCCGACAGAATCGAGGGGTGTTATTTTTTGCCCCAGGATCGAACCGTTCTCTTCTGTTGTCATCCAGGAAGGACGGAGCTGTTTTTCATGAAAAGACCGGATGTTCCCGGCAGCTTCTTTAATGATCTCAAGGATTTTTCCATCTACTTGACTCAAAGCTTCGTCTATTTCAGCCTGTGGTACCTTTAATTGATCCAGAGAGATCCCATCAAATTTTTCTGTGTACTCTTTTAATGCTTGATCGCCGTTTTTGCGGACTGATTCAATAATATTTTTTACAATCGCCCGCTGTTCTTCTGTTCCGTTATCAACAGACCGTTTTATTGAAATCTGGTCATTTACTTTTAAAATTTTCATAGGGTTCTACATCCTTTTAAGAGCTTATTTCTTCTCCTGAAATAACTTCTGTCAGCCGGCCAACCAGCTCGCTGATGCGTTCATCCTTGATACGGTAGCTGACTGGATTGACGATCAATCTTGATGTGATTCCGACAATGGTTTCGTATTCAACGAGCCCGTTTTCTTTCAGTGTCCGGCCGGTTGATACGATATCCACGATCCGGTCCGCCAGCCCGATCATCGGGGCCAGTTCTATTGAGCCGTTCAATTTAATGATCTCCACCTGCTCCCCCTGTTCACGGAAATACGCTGCCGCAATCTGCGGATACTTTGTAGCAATTTTAGGGGCCACATCATTCAGCCTGGTGTTTGGCAGTCCCGCAACAGCGAGATAACAGGCACTGATTTTCAAATCAAGAAGCTCGTAGACATCCCGCTCTTCTTCAAGCATGACGTCCTTTCCGGCAATCCCAAGGTCTGCTACACCATGTTCCACATATGTTGGCACATCCATCGGCTTTGCCAGGATAAAGCGGAAATTTTCTTCCGGCACATCGATGATCAATTTGCGTGAATCATCAAATTCCGGCGGCAATTGAAAGCCTGCACGGCGGAGCAATTCAGCTGCTTCTTCAAAAATACGGCCCTTTGGCATCGCAATCGTTAAAACATCACTCATTTTATGCTCTCCTTTCCAGCTTTACCGACTAAAAAGGTAATGTCCTCATACTGGCTGGTGCAGGCATCTATGTCCTTAACACCGCTAATATCCTGCAGGACCACTTTCTTTCCCGCAGAACGTTCTTTCTTCGCAAAATCGAATGCCTCTTTGCGGCGTTCCGGACTGTATAAAATGCAGTAAACAGGTTCAGCCTCCTGGCTGTCTTCCAGCGCTTCCAGCAGGCGGTCCAATCTGATGGCAAAGCCGGTTGCCCCCGTATCTTTTCCGAATTTTTGAAGCAGCAGATCATAGCGGCCTCCATTTCCGATCGGGAAACCAACATTTCCTGCATATACTTCAAAAAGAATACCCGTATAGTAGCTCATATGGCTTACGAGCGTTAAATCAAATTTAACTGTGCCTTCCTGGCCATAGTCCTGCATAATGCTCCAAAGCTGTTCAAGCTCGGCTAATGCCTTTTTTCCTGTGCCGTTTTCCAGAAGGCCATAGGCAATCTCAATGACTTCTTCCCCGCCCCTTAATTTAAGGAAATCAAGAAGCCTTTGTTTATCAATGGACGAAAGGGCCAGACTCTTTACATGCTCCCTGTATCCTACATAATTTTTCTCATACAAAAATCGTGTCAGGTTTTCCACTCGTTCTTCCGTTCCTAAAATCTGCTGGAAAAAGTCACGGACAAAGCCGATGTGGCCTGCTGAAAGCTGAAAGTTCTGAAGCCCTGCTTCTTTTAGAGCAGAGATCATGAGTGCCATTCCTTCTCCATCCGCACTAATCGTATGATCGCCAATGCATTCTACACCGATTTGCTCAAACTCAGCCGGCCTGCCGCCCTCCCGCTGCTGTGCGCGGTATACATTGGCGGAATACGCAAGCCTGATCGGCAGCTCGTCTTTTAAGAGACGGGCTGCTGCAACCCTTGCAATCGGCGCTGTCATATCCGGCCGGAGCACCAGGGTATGGCCCTGCTGATCAAGCAGCTTGAACAGCTGCTGATCCAATATCGCTGAAGCCGCCCCGACTGTTTCGTAGTATTCAAGTGCAGGCGTTTCGATAAACTGATAGCCCCAGCGTTTCATTTCCTCCTGGATGGATGTACGGACTGCAGCTTTTCTTTCGTATAGATCAGGTAATGTATCTCTCATGCCTAACGGCTTTTCAAACATAAATAATCGGCTCAAACCATTCACCTCTATGACTTAAAAATTCCGAATCCTTTAGTTCGCTAATATGGTAGTAGATTGAAGTTATATGTAGTTTAACGCGCATTCACGGCTCCGTCAACCAAAAGAGACAGAAAAATAAAAAAGACTCCTTTTTTTAAAAAGGAGCTTACTTATATAGTTTGTTCTTTTTTCTATAGGTTATTTGAAGTTATTGATTATAAAAACTCCGCCAGCCTAAGCAAGCGGAGTTTTATTTTTATCTGTACCATATATCGGATCGTCCGCCCAGCGAGCGGCTAGCTCTTCCTTTGTATAAATGACACGCATCGGGTTGCCGCCAACAAAAGCTCCAGCAGGGACATCTTTATGGACAAGCGTTCCGGCTGAAATAATCGCACCATCACCGATTGTGATACCCGGCAGTATAGTTGAATTAGCGCCAATCATGACTTCACTTCCAATTTCAACCCGGCCGAGGCGGTATTCCTTAATCAGATATTCATGAGCGAGGATTGTCGTGTTGTAGCCGATGACCGTGTTGCGGCCGACGCTTATTTTTTCCGGAAACATGACATCCAGCATCACCATGAGTGCAAATGATGTCTGATCCCCCACCTTCATTCTCAGGAAGTTACGGTAGAGCCAATTCTTCATGCCCAGAAATGGCGTATAGCGCGCAAGCTGAATCACAATAAAGTTTTTGACAACCTTCAGGAACGGAACCGTTTTATAAACATGCCAGAGTGAATTGCCTCCCTCTACCGGAAAACGCTCCGTTTTTCTCATTGGTTTTCTGCCTCAAGAATATCGAGCAGGTCAGCCATATTGTCCAGCATATAATCCGGTTCAAAGCGCGCCAGGAATTCAAGGCCTTTTGCTGTCCAGGCTACACCAGCCGTTTTCGTGCCGGCGTTTTTTCCGCCATCGATATCATGTGAATTATCACCGACCATAATGGCTTCCTCCGGCTTCGCATCCAGCAGGCTCAACGCCTTCAAGATTGGCTCCGGATCCGGCTTTGGCTTCTCCACATGATCAAGCGTGACAACCACATCGAAGAACTGATCAAGATTTGTCAGCTTTAAGCCCTTTTCAACTACATTGGAAACTTTCGTCGTAACAATGCCCAGTTTATATCCTGATTCTTTTAAAGTCCGAACCGTTTCAAACACGCCGGCAAATTCCTTCACAAGCAAGTCGTGGTTCTTAATATTGTACTCCCGGTAAACTGAGATCATTTCATCCACTTTTTCAGGGTTGATGGTCTCAAATGTTTCATGCAGGGTCGGCCCCATGAACGGAAGAACATCTTCCCGCTGATAGCGGTCAGGATAATATTTTCCGAGTGTATGCAAAAACGAGGAAATAATCAATTCGTTTGTGTCAATTAATGTTCCATCTAAATCAAATAATAGTGTGTTAATGCTCATATGTTGCTTCCTTTCTTTTTGCCAGCTCAGCACGGTTCCAAATCATCGCCACCACCAGTGTCAGAATGACCGCCACACCCAGACGGATCAGCAGAAGCGGCAAGACCGGAATGCCAAGCGGTACGAAAATCAGTGTATCTTCAACGACTGCGTGGCAGGCTACCAGGAAAATAAATGCGATCGTTACATCTTTTTTGCTGACGCCATCTTCCTCTACAGCCTGGATCATGACACCCGCCCCATAGGCAAGGCCAATCACCAATCCGGCCGCAAGGGTTGTAGACGTATTTTCTTTCATTCCAAGTGCCCTGGTCACAGGCGCCATCCATCTTGAAAAGACAGCAAGCCATTGCTTATCTTTTAAGATCTGAATGATGATCATCAGCGGGATGACGATGATGGCAAGCTGTAGAATGCCAAGCAAAGCCGTCAGCAGTGCATCCAGCAGGATTGGCAATGCCCCCGACACCTGCTCTTCCTTTGCCGGTATAAATCCGTACTTAGCCGTTTCGGATCCGCCCTGCCAAACAAGGTTGATAACAATGGCACTCAACAGCGCCAATCCGAAACGGACGGTAAGAACGACCCAAAGCTTAACGCCAACCTTCAAAGCGACTCCCGTTTCAATCAGCATATTATGTGAGAACGACAGCATGACAGCAATAATAAATACTTCTTTAACCGTTAAATCGAGCGTAAGAATAGCTCCAATTCCGGCATACAAATTCAAGAAATTCCCCAAAACAAGCGGTATGGCTGCATCTCCTGACAGCCCGATCAGATTCATAAGGGGCGTGATCAGCTTGATAACCCATGGAAGCACCGGCGTATGCTGCAGCAGTGCCACAATCAGCGTGACCGGGAATATGACTTTCCCGAGTGTCCATGTTGTTTTTAAGCCGGCCATCAGCCCCCTTTTGGATGATTCAACCAGCATTTCTACTCTCCCCTATTCTTTATTTCCCCTCGGCTTTATCCAGATAACGAGCTTTGGCATGGCCCTCTGCTCTTCTATAAAAAATCAGTACCAGAGCCCCTATAATAAGAACGATAGATATCGTCTGAGCAATTCTTAAATTCTCAGTAAGCATCAGGCTGTCGGTACGGAGGCCTTCTACGAAGAAACGTCCGATCGAATACCAGATGACATACGAGAGGAAAAGCTCCCCGCGCCTTAAGTTTGCTCTTCTTAATAAGATAAGGATGATAAATCCAATGATATTCCAGATGGATTCATACAAAAACGTAGGATGATAATAAGCTCCGTTAATATACATCTGGTTAATGATAAATTCAGGCAGATGCATGTTCTCCAGAAACGCCCGGCTGACTTCCCTCCCGTGCGCCTCCTGATTCATAAAGTTTCCCCAGCGGCCGATTGCCTGCCCCAAAATGATGCTTGGCGCTGCAATATCAGCAAGCTTCCAGAACGATATTTTCTTTTTCTTTGCAAAAACATAAGCGGTGATGACAGAACCAATCAAGGCTCCATGAATGGCAATTCCGCCATTCCATATTTTGATGATTTCACCCGGGTTCTGCGAATAAAAATCCCATTGAAAAATAACATAGTAGATCCTGGCGGAAATAATCGCAATAGGAATGGCCCAAAGCATTAAATCGGCAAAGATGTCCTTAGGGAGTCCCCTTTTTTCCCCTTCCCTCATCGCGATAATGAGAGCCAGAGCAATGCCTAGGCCGATAATCAGGCCATACCAGTGGACCTGAATCGGCCCAAGAGAAATGGCAATCGGATCTAACGGCTGAATATTGTTGTCCATGATCACTTTTCCTTTCGAAAAGCGCGGCTGCGCCCTTTATCTATTCTTTTTTGAAGCCTGGTGAGGATTAACAGCTTTCAATCAAACGTTTGATTGAAAAATGATTGATCTGTTTTCACAGATTAACGATCATCATGGTCTCCGTCCTCGATCACATCTGAAAGGCGGTTCGTGAACTGTTCCGCCGCATTCATTCCCATTCTCTTTAAGCGGAAATTCATGGCAGCCACCTCAATGATGACAGCGAGATTTCGTCCGGGTCTTACCGGAATGGTCAGCTTCGTAATCTCCGTATCGATGATTTTCATTTTTTCTTCATCAAGGCCGAGACGATCGTACTGTTTTTTCGGGTCCCACAGCTCCAAATTCATAACCACAGAGATTTTTTTATAGCTGCGGACAGCTCCAGCACCGAACAGTGTCATAACATTGATGATACCGAGACCGCGGATTTCAAGCAGATGTTCGATCAATTCTGGTGAATTTCCCACCAGATAATCTTCATCCTCCTGCCTGATCTCCACACAGTCATCTGCAACAAGGCGGTGTCCGCGTTTTACTAATTCAAGTGCCGTCTCGCTTTTACCTACTCCGCTCTTACCTGTTATCAGCACTCCTACCCCATAAATATCAACAAGGACGCCGTGAACAGCTGTTGTTGGAGCAAGCTTGCTTTCCAGAAAATTGGTCAGCAAACTGGAAAAACGGGTCGTTTTTTGCTTGGATCGAAGAAGAGGAACTGATTCCCTCTCGGCTGCTTCAATCAGTTCTTCCGGGATATCAAGCCCTCTTGTCACGATTATGCCTGGCGTAATATCTGTACAGAGGCGTTCAAGCCGGATTTCCCGCTCAGAATTAGTCAGCGTTTCAACAAAAGACAGTTCCGTTTTTCCGATCAATTGAACGCGTTCAGCCGGATAATAATCAAAATAACCTGCCATCTCCAAGCCCGGACGTGAAATATCACTCGTTGTAATCGGCCGGTTAATGCCTTCCTCTCCGGCAATCAATTCAAGCCCAAATTTTTCTATAATATCTTTCGTGCGCACTTTTACCAAAATAGGTTCCTCCTTTAATGCTGGCACTGCCGGATGATCTCTTTATATGTAACTCTTTAATTAAGTTCATACTGAAGTTCTCTTTATTTTAGCACTTTTTAACCCAGAACCAAATTTCTGAAATCGATTTTTTCAAAATTAACACTAGGCCCATATGCTTAATCCTGTTTAAAAAGGACAATTTTCCGGATTGTTCTGCGTATAAATATGGTGACATGCCCATATAAAAATTTATAAATGGTATAGACAACTAGACTTAACCTTGTTAATATGGGGATGTAAGCGAATTCATTTATTTTTTTTGGCTCTTATTACGTTTATTCATTTTAAAAAAAAGAGGGGGAAAAGCTCATGCGTAAAGAAGAACGCTTGGCGAAAGAGATTACGGAGCAGTTGGGCGGCACCGGCAATATTGCGGAACTGGCCTCCTGCATGACCCGTCTTCGCGTGAAGCCGGTCGATGAAAGCAAAGTCAATCTGAATGGCATCAAGGATATTGACGGCGTTATGGGTGTTGTGGAAGCAGAAACACTCCAAATCATACTGGGACCAGGAATCGTCACCAAAGTAGCTGACGAAGTTTCCAGAATGACAGGCAAAAATGTTTCTTCCGTTGATGATGAAGAAGAGATTGACACTTCATTGGAAGGACTGGCAGCCCGGACGAAAGCCGGACTCAATGAGAAAAATGCTACTCCTTTCAAGCTGTTTTTACGAAAAATTGCAAGTATCTTCATCCCGCTGATCCCGGCTATCGTTGCTTCCGGTTTGATTGCAGGGATCAATAATGTAATCATCAAATCAGGCGGAGATCCGGAATCTACTCTTGTGCAAATGCTTGATCTGATTGGCTGGGGTTTATTCGGTTACCTGGGTGTGTTTGTTGGTATTAACACGGCTAAGGAGTTTGGAGGATCTCCTGCTCTTGGCGGTGCGGCCGGTATTCTATTAATCAATCCAGGCCTTGCCAATATCACTTTATTCGGTGAAGCGCTGGTGCCAGGCCGCGGAGGACTTATCGGAGTCATGCTCGCTGCTGCATTGGTGGCCTTCTTGGAAAAAAGAATCCGCAGATTCGTTCCTTCAGCTATTGATATAATCGTAACACCGACGCTCGCATTATTAATTACAGGCTTTGCAACCTTCTTCATCCTGCAGCCTGTTGGCGGATTCCTGTCAGATATCATTACTAAAGGCTTGCTTGGCATACTTGATGTCGGCGGCATCCTGGCTGGATTAGTACTTGCCGGAACATTCCTTCCTTTAGTTGTAACTGGTTTGCATCAAGGTTTAACACCAGTTCACATGGAATTGATTAACTCAATCGGCGATGACCCGCTGCTTCCGATTCTTGCAATGGGCGGCGCAGGCCAGGTAGGTGCGGCATTCGCCATTTATTTCAAAACCAAAAATGCGCGTCTGAAAAGAGTCATTAAAGGCGGACTTCCGGTTGGAATACTCGGAATCGGCGAACCGCTTATTTTCGGGGTTACCCTGCCGCTGGGACGTCCTTTCCTGACAGCGTGTCTCGGAGCTGCTGTCGGCGGCGCTTTCCAGGCGTTCTTCAAAATTGCTACAGTAGCCATCGGGGTTTCAGGCATACCGCTTGCCTTCCTCGTTCATACCCATCAAATCATACTGTATCTGATTGGCCTATTAATTGCCTATGCTTTTGGCTTCCTGTTCACATGGCTGTTCGGATTCAAAGAGGAAATGGCGAAAAACATATAATAAACAAGGAGAAGGAGGAGCATTCCTCCTTCTTTACTTATGAGTCCCCATTTTTATAAAATTCAGATTTGTAGAGGTGACCAGGATGTTTGGAATATCAGTTTACTTATCAGAAGAGCGCCAATATCAAAATGCGGAATGGATAGAAAGGGCGGCTACTCATGGCCTCACATCCATTTTCACATCCCTCCATATTCCCGAAGATGACCACAGTACTTATAAACATTTGCTTCAGAATCTTGGGGCCTTGGCAAAGCAGCATCATATGGAACTCCTCGCAGATGTTTCCCCCCAGTCATTGGGCCATTTAGGATTGGGCTGGGATTCGATTGATACACTTCTCGAATGGGGCCTTACCGGAATCCGGGCTGATTACGGCTTCACTTCTGAACAGATTGTTGAACTCTCAAAAAAAATGAAACTTGGAATCAATGCCAGTACCATCTCTGCTGAAGAATTGCGGGAATGGATGGAAATGGGATTAAACTCCAATAATATAGAAGCCTGGCATAACTTTTACCCGCGGCCGGAAACCGGTTTGGATAAAGACTTTTTAATAGAGCGAAATAAGCTCCTAAAAGGCATAGGAATAACTACCATGGCATTTGTGCCTGGTGACGGGGAACTTCGCGGGCCCCTTTTTGCCAGTTTGCCTACTCTTGAAAAACACCGGGGCTCGTCACCTGCTGCTGCGGCGGCTGAACTGATGAACAGCTGTTATACAGACAAAGTACTGATTGGTGACCATTCAGTAAAAGACGGGACTCTTGCACAGCTGGAGAAAATCTCGGAAGATGCTGTGCCTCTCCGAATCGAGCTGATCGGCGGACAAATCTATGAAGATCTTTATAATAAACCTCATACAAACCGGATGGATCCTGCCAGGGATGTTGTCAGGTCGGTTGAATCAAGATCTTACGCCGGGCAGGGATCAAATAAATGGGAACCTGTGAACCAGCTGGAACGTAAAAAAGGCAGTGTCACAGTTGATAACATACTATACGGCCGATACGCAGGAGAGCTGCAAATTACACTGACAGATCTCCCTCGGGATGAACGCGTGAATGTAATCGCCAGAGTAATAGAAGAAGACATGCCCCTGCTGGATCAGATTAAAGCAGGAACTAAATTTCAATTAATAGTGAGGGATAAATAATGAATATTACAAAGCTGAATACAGAGCAGCGAAATCCAAAAACAATGGAAATCGATTTAATGACAACAGAAGAAATTATTACAATCATCAATCAGGAGGATACAATTGTTCCTAATGCCATCGCAAGAGAAATCCCTCACATTGTCAAAGTGGTGGATGAAATTACGGAGAGCTTCAAAAAAGGTGGCCGCTTAATTTATGTTGGAGCCGGCACCTCAGGACGCCTCGGGATTATCGATGCTTCAGAATGCCCGCCGACCTATGGAACAGACCCAGAAATGGTTGTCGGCATTATCGCCGGGGGCAAGGAAGCCATGACCGAGGCGGTTGAAGGCGCTGAGGATGACAGTGAACAGGGACGCCAGGATGTCGCCGATATTCAATTATCTGACAAGGATGTGCTTGTCGGCATTGCCGCGAGCGGCCGTACGCCATATACGATCGGAGCTCTTCAATACGGAAATGAAGTCGGTGCTGTTACTGTTTCAGTTGCCTGCACCAAGGATTCCGAAATGGGGAAAATCTCTAAATATACGATTGCACCTATCACAGGTCCGGAAGTCGTTACAGGCTCTACAAGAATGAAAGCAGGCACTGCACAAAAGCTTGTCCTGAACATGCTGACAACAGCATCCATGATCAAGCTGGGAAAAGTGTACGGCAATTTAATGGTAGATGTGCAGATGACAAACGAGAAGCTGTTTAAGCGTGCGGAAAATATCGTTAAAATGGCTACTGGTGCATCAGATGAAGAAGCCCGGGAAGCACTTAAAGAACAAAACTATCATACAAAGGCAGCCATTCTTCAGATTTTAACAGGATTAAAAGGTGAAGCAGCCGCCGAGCTTCTGAAAAAGCATAATGGCTATTTACGGGAAGCAGCTGCAGATACAAAATAATCATTTTTTGCATGTATTTCTTCTAAAACTCAAATAAATAGGATAGAAAGCGTCCGATCGCCTTCTATCCTTTTTTTGGTTGTATAGACCAAAAAGTTATAGGGAGTTAAATCCGCTAACTGGTATAGACATCTTAGTGCAAACCTTTTATAATAAAAGTATCATTCAAACGGAGATGAACTGAAAATGAGCCGTCTATTACTGAAAAATGCCAGAATTCTTCTGGAGAACAGCACGATTGATAAAGGGTTTATTTTAATAGAAAATGAGCAAATCCTGCAGACTGGAACCTTGGAGGAACTTCCTGCCAGCTTCCAGGATACAGAAATTATAGAGCTTTCCCCTGAGCACACAATCAGTCCGGGGTTTATTGATGTCCACATTCATGGCGCTGGCGGTGCCGATACGATGGATGCCACATTTGAAGCGCTGAACACGATGGCCGGCGTTTTGCCTGAAGAAGGAACTACAAGCTTCCTGGCCACAACCATCACACAGGAAAAAGAAAAAATAGAAGCAGCGCTGGTCAATGCAGCTCACTTTCAAAAAGAACAAAATACTCCCGGCAAGGCGGAAGTAATCGGAATCCATCTCGAAGGCCCGTTTATTAATGAAGCAAGAGGCGGAGCCCAGCCGAAGGATCATATCCTTGAGCCTGATATTGAACTCTTTAAGCGCTGGCAGGAAGCAGCGGACGGGACGATCAAACTGATCACACTAGCACCGGAAAAAGCAAATGGCTATGAATTTATCCGCTATTTAAGTGAAAATGGCGTTGTCCCTTCAATCGGCCATAGTGATGCCGTTTTTACCGAAATGGAAAAAGCTGTTCAGGCTGGAGCTAAACAGGTGACCCACCTGTTTAACGGAATGAGAGGCATGCATCACCGTGAACCTGGTGTTGCCGGCGCTGCTCTTTTATTTAAGGAATTGATCGTTGAAATGATCGCTGACGGCATCCATGTCCGTCCGGAGATGATCAAGCTTGCACTAAACGCCAAAGGCACAGGTGGTATGATCCTGATAACAGATTCGATGAGAGCCAAATGCCTGAAGAATGGCCATTATGATCTTGGCGGACAGGATGTAAAGGTCGAAAATGGCCAGGCACTGCTTGCTGACGGCACATTGGCCGGAAGCATTTTAAAAATGAAAGACTCCATAAAAAACATGATTGACTTTACAGATATACAGCTGCATGAAGCTGTCCGGCTTGCAAGCACCAACCCGGCCAGACAGCTCAATATTTTCGACCGGAAAGGCAGCATTTCAGAAGGCAAGGATGCGGACCTGGTTGTACTCGATGAGAACCTTGAGGTTGCCATGACCTTCTGCCGAGGCGTCAAAGCCTTTGAACGTGAGGTGAAAGGGAATTGAAAATCATTCGAACAGCCGATTATCACGATATGAGCCGAAAAGCTGCCAGGCTTATAATTGATAAAGTCCGCCGGCATTCTGATATGACATTAGGGCTTGCTACCGGAAGTACACCAAAAGGAGTTTATGCCGAACTGATTAAAGATCATCAGGAAAATGGCACTTCTTATGAAAAAATCACGACGATTAATTTGGACGAGTATATCGGCCTGCCTCCAACTGATCCTAATAGCTACAGGCATTTCATGAATAGCGAACTATTTGATCATCTGGACATCCAGCTCGAAAACACGCATCTTCCCAATGGTTCCGCAGAAGATATGTCCAGGGAATGCGAACGGTATGAACAGCTGATCAAGGATCTGGTGGATATCGACCTCCAGCTGCTCGGAATCGGCCGCAACGGACATATCGGATTCAATGAACCTGGCACTGCTTTTAACAGCCGTACGCATGTCGTGGACCTTGCGGAAAGCACGCGCAAGGCTAACGCAAGATTTTTCAGTTCTATAGAAGACGTTCCAGCCCAGGCCATTACAATGGGAATCGCTTCGATTCTTGATAGCCGGGAAATCATCCTGCTCGCATCAGGTTCAGCCAAGGCAGAAGCCATCAGACAATTGGTTAACGGAGAGCCTGATGAACAGTTTCCCGCTTCAGCCTTGAAGCTTCATCCGAATGTAACCATCATCGCCGATGAAGAAGCACTTAGCCTTGTCAGTCAGGACTGATGATCAGTACTAATAGTGATAGGAGAATTTTCATGATCGATAAGCAATCACCCATCCCGATATATCACCAATTGGAAGAGTATATTAAACATTTAATAGATAACGGCAAGTTAAAGCCTGATGAAGCCATTCCTTCTGAGCGCGAATATTCGGAGCAATATCAGATCAGCCGAATGACAGTCAGACAGGCATTAAATAACCTTGTCAACGATGGTTATCTATACAGGCAAAAAGGACGCGGAACTTTTGTCAACAAACAGAAGGTCGAACAAAAGCTTCAGGGATTGACGAGCTTTACTGAGGATATGAAAGAGCGCGGCATGGTGCCGAGCAGCCGCCTCATATCCTTTGAAATCATCCCGGCCGAGCCGCAGCTGGCGAGAAAGCTTGATATAAAAGAAAACACACCGGTTTATGAAATTAAACGGGTGCGGATGGCAGATAACCTGCCAATGGCCCTGGAAACCACCTACCTGCCTGCTAATCTCGTTAAAGGGCTTACAGAGGAAATCATCAACAAGTCACTTTATCAGCATATCGAAGAAAAACTGTCACTCACCATCAGGGAAGCCACCCAGCAGATTGAAGCCTCAATCGCTAAGGAAACAGAGGTAAACCACCTGCAGGTAGATCCTGGATCTCCTGTACTCCTTATCGCCCGCACTTCCTTCTTAGAGGATGGCACGCCTTTTGAGCTTGTAAAATCAGCATATCGCGCAGACCGCTACAAATTTGTTCATACGATGCAGCGCGCTGCAAAATAGGAGAAAGCCCTTAGGGTTTTCTCCTATTTTCATTTTACCATGTCCTTTTGAAAGGTTTGTCCATATTATATAGATGAAGATATTTTTAACAGAAAGGAGCGATTAGATGAAAATCATATTGGATGCCGGACATGGCTATAGCACCCCCGGCAAACGGAGCCCTGATGGAATGAGAGAATTTGAATTCAACCGGGCAGTCGCCAGCCTGGCAAAGGAGATGCTGGGAAAGTATCAAAACACAGAAGTTCACTTTGCCCACTCCGATGAGCGGGACGTGCCGCTTGCCGAAAGGACCTCTCTCGCAAATAATCAAAACGCTGACTGCTATGTGTCCATCCATGCCAATGCGTACGGAACAGGCGAATGGAACAGCGCAGGCGGAATTGAAACATATGTCTACCCTTCCAAACCCCGGGAAGCATTGGCACTGGCCCAAAAGATCCAGCGAAACTTAATCAGTTCTACAGGTTTGCGGGACCGGGGAGTCAAAACAGCTGATTTCCATGTGCTGCGTGAGACAAAAATTACTGCCGTTCTTGTGGAATGCGGGTTTATGACCAATAAAGAGGAAGCCTCCCTTCTTCGGACCCCCATCTACCGAAAACGCTGTGCACAGGCTATTGTAAAAGCAATTGCCGAACAATATGGCTTAAGAAAGCATGATAGAATCAAACAATACAAAGTTCAAGTTGCCTTTTCCGAAAAGCAGCTTGCTGAGAATCTCGCCGGGAACCTGAAGAAGGACGGCTTTAATGCCACGATTATAGAATAAGAAAAAAGCCAGCATTACGCATGCTGGCTTTTTATCGCATTTACTTTTCCCTCGCCGGTTCCAGGATTGCTTTTTGAATGATCAGGTTAACGATTGACATAATCACCGATACAAGAATCGCTGTGCCAAACCCGGCAATTTCAAATGAATCACCCATAAATCCATCCGTTATCATAAGCGTGACAGCATTGATGACGAACAGAAACAAGCCGAGCGTTAAAACAGTAACGGGCAGAGTTAAAATAATCAGGATAGGCTTCACAAGAATGTTCAGGATGGAAAGCATGAAGCTGGCACCAACGGCAGCCCCAAATCCCGACAAGTAAAACGAATCCTTAAAAAAACCTGCGATCGCTACAAACAGGACCGCATTTATCAATATTCCCAGGATCCATCTCATGTCCTACAGCACCTCTTCATTAGGAAGCACAAACACAAGCAGAGC
This sequence comes from Bacillus sp. 7894-2, assembly GCF_002272225.1. Taxonomy (NCBI): domain Bacteria; kingdom Bacillati; phylum Bacillota; class Bacilli; order Caryophanales; family Bacillaceae; genus Bacillus; species Bacillus sp. 7894-2. The sequence goes on along the minus strand of NZ_NPDG01000037.1, from coordinate 2,359 downwards.
ATAAACGAGTGCCATTGGGAAAACACCTGTTGTAAATAATAAAACAATGAAAATGACCCTGAGTATGGTAGCGTCTATCCCGATCGATTTTGATAAGCCGCCCAATACTCCCGCTAACTTCCGGTTGCTGCGGGAGCGAATTAATTTGTTCATTAAGAATCCCTCCTATCTGGAAAAGCGGAAGGCGCCCTTCCGCCCCGTTTTACCAGGCTGTTGTCCGCTTGATTGTGATGGCACCTGTTTTGGAGTCAGCCCGCAGCTTAAGTCCGCTGCCGCTTTCTTTCACAGATTTAAAACGCATCATTTTCTGAATCACTTCGCTCTTTTCTTCTATTACTTCAATACCCTCAATGTCAGGATGAAAACTGCCCAGATTGGTGCGCAGCTCTCCGCTGACAACAGCGAAATCCGGAACAAACAGATCAATGCTGCCCGTCGCCGCCTTCGCTTCGATCCATTCGCAGCGCTCATTTTCTGCCCTGCATGTTACATTTCCATTAAAGGATTGCAGTTCAGCTTTTTTGAAGTCGCCATCAGCCAGAATGGCACCATTTAACGTTTCGGCTTCCACATGATCGATCCGGCTTTTTTGAATGGTAATCTGCCCGTTGGCTGTTTCAGCCTCCACATTACGGCTGTTCAAATCACTAACCGTTATTTTTCCATTAGCTGTTTTCGCTTTAAAGTTTTCCACTGATAAGTTTTGGCTTTCAATCGGCCCATTAAACATGCGGATTTTCACATTTTCATATTCCGACTTTGGAATATAGATGACTGCTTCAAGCTTCATCCATTTTTGCTGAGTCGAAAATCTCAGCCTCTGCCCTTCAATGGCAAAAATAACATCCTTCAAAAAATTCCTGCGGGCTTCATCCTGATTATCCACACGATAGACCTTGGCTTTGCATTCAACACGCACATCACTTTGATCCCACGGAATTACCTTAACTGTTCCATTGGCAACATCAATGTCCAGATCTTTTAAGTATGCGTCTGCATGCTGAAATATATGAGAGATTTCAACACTTTTCCCAAAATTAAAATCTAGATCCAGATCCTTCACTTTCTTAAATGCTGAATCTACAAAATCAATGATCTTTTCCTTGGCACTTTGATGCTTTGAGCTATATGGCTCGCCTTTTTTAGCTTCTTCAAACTTAACCTCAGCAGATAGCTCCTTAATTAAGTCCTCCTGCTTCTGCTCCATCGTCTGATTTGTTTGTTCAAGCTGTTCCAGCAGAGTTAAAGCTTCATCAACTGTAAGCTTTCCATCCTCGACCATTTTCAAAATACGTTTGCGTTCCTCTTTCATTTTCTGGCCCTCCTCTATTAGTTCTATTCCTGTATCAGGACTTTTACCCCTTTAATGATATTCCATATAAATACAATTAATAGCAGAATGATTGTGATGCCGACAGCTGCAAGAAAAAATACCGGAATTTCCTGATCATTAACTGTAAACTGAGTAACCGCTGCAAAAACAATGAATGGAACAGGAATTAGCGGGATCAAATGTGATAAGAATGCACTCTTTGCATGCCGCTTCACTTCCCTGTCTTCTGAAGCAAAAAATACAATAAGCGGAAAAATAAATCCTGCGAACATAATGCTAAAATAACTTAAAGCAGATAGAACCTTTCTTGTTTCCAATGTTCTCAGCTCCTTTATGTCTGTAATACGGAACTGGTGCGGTAAAAGTTTCAGCTTCCTCTTCATTATAGAAAATCAACGGAGCATTTACCTCCATATTTTTAAAAATACATCTGCAGGCTGATGGGTTCCATGGCCTCAAGTCTCATAGCTTTACTTATAAAAAAACCGCCTTTTATTCAAAGACGGTTTTTTGGCTATTTATAGGCAGCTGCCAGGTCGGTGCGCGGCGCTTCCTTCTTTTTCACTTCGTCGATTTTATTGACAAACATCTGGAAAACCTTTCGTTTTTCATCCAAATCACGTATGTATTCTTTCAATTCGTTATACTTTTCTTCAAAAGGCTTATGATACATTTCACGGATATTATCAATGATCTCTTCGTTCACAGTAGACTGGATAACCTGCTTTGTAATTCCGTATTTGTAGGAATATACTTTCAGCTCTTTTTTAACATCCTCGTATTCATTATTAATCTGGTCTAAAACTTCAGAAATATCTTCTTTCCATTCTTCCAGTGACTTCGCTAAATAATCCTCCATAATGACCTCCCCTTCTGTTTCCAGACAATAGTTTCCCTTATATAGGAGTATAACGCTGCTTGGTTACACTGGTTTTGCTGGAACATTACAGTGTGTTATCAATTAAAAGTAGGAGATATTGTCTGTTGAAGTGGGGGGTGTTGATTTCCGCTGCAGGCACTCGCTTT